>VGPI01000222.1 GCA_016875595.1 Candidatus Cloacimonadota bacterium | reverse complement strand
TCTGACGCCGTCGTCTCAGAAAGCACCGATAACGACAGCTACTATGGCTTGGATCCTGCCTATGCCCTGCAAATGAAACTTTACGACCGCAAGGGCGGCCTGCTGGATCATGTGTTCATCGGCAATGCCGGCAATCCCTTCGATTACATCCGCCGGCAAGGATCGACCTCCATCTACCAGACCCGCACCAAGGTTGCCAATGTCTTTATCCCGGATGCTCCGGTCTGGCGGGACATCTCGGTGCTCAATATCCCCGAAAGCCAGATCCTCAGGATCGCCGTCGGCTACCGGAAAAACTCCTATACGCTTACGGCGGAACTACCCAGATGGCGCTATACTGACAGCCGGGAGAACTTTGTCATCCCCGTGGAAAACACCGCCATCGTCCGCGTCCTGAATGTGCTTAACAATCTGAATACCATGCAGTTCTACGACGGTGACAATAGCGCCTACCTACCCCTGTTCGCTGATCCCGAATGCACCGTCGAGGTCTTCCTGCGCCACCGGATCATGCGCAAGCTCAGCTTTGCCCGGCTCAACGATACGGAGTTTATCCTGATGCTGGATGATGATCCCAAAGTGCTTTATGGCGTCATTTTTGACTCCATCAACCGTTTTACCCGCTCGGCTGAAATCTTTAAGATGCTCTACGGTTGATTCATGCCCGCTCCTCTTGATCAAGTGGTTATCAAGCGTTAATCAAGCGTTAATTGTTAACGCTTGATTAAGAGGGGATAATGACTTGATTAAGAGGGGCAGGCAGTGTGTGACCCGTCCGGAATTTGGTCGACCAAATTCAGGACGGGTCAGTGTGATATTGTAGTATTAATAGTCTGCTCTATTACTCACTTCTTACTCTTAGATCCGTACACGAATACACTAGCCAATGATGCTAAGGATGTTGATCATAGGATTGTGCCCCCAATTGTTTTATCAAAACAGATCAGTATTCCTGAGATTGATAGAGCAAAAAATGATATTATGAATCCAGCCCATAAACCAGTATTGGCGTCACGGCAAGCTGCTTTCGAGTATCTATCCTCAAGTTTATGGCGATGTTCAACTTGCTTTTCATACGTAGCGATAATTCTTTCAGCAGCTCCCGGCAGTATAGCCTCATAATGTTCTAATTGACTTGCAGGTGGCAGAGGACCTTGATAAGATGCTGATACTTTGAGGTCGCTGTTCTTCGAGATGTTTTGTTTTGCTGATGGCAGATTAGCACCCTTCGGCTTCTTATTCATATTAATTACCTACAACTGATCGCATGGATGAACGCAAATCGTTACCCAAAGCAATCCAGTCTCCCCTCAAGGCTTCAATATCTACTTCATCTTCAGTCATGTCTCCCGGCTTGTTAATGATCTGAGTGAAATCAAATATCCTCGATAACCCCAACAAAAACGGATGTATATCTATTTTGCAATTGACCGGCTGAGTATGGGTGCAGCTCTTCATGTTATTCTCCTCTGTATCATACTTCAAAACAAACATCATTGATCGTTCTCTAATTGATATACTGCATCTGGACATGATACGTTCTATCCAAACCACTTCTCTGGTGGCAGAGTAAATTATACCGTTTGGAAGTCAACACCTTTTTTGGGAAGATACTCCTGTAAACAATCCTGATCAGCCTCCGCTGCAGAGATAGCGGCGAAGATCGCGGTATTGGGAGAGGAAGAGCCCGCCCACTGCGAGGGATAAGCCGGTAAGGGTACGCGGGGTAAAGGTCTCGGATAGCCAGAGGTATGCCAGGATGGCGGTAAAGACGGGGATGAGATTGGTAAAGATATTCGCCCTGATGATGCCCAGCGAACGGATAACCCCGGTGTAAAGCATAAAAGCACCGATCGAGGCAAAGAGAGACATGGCGGCAATGGTGATCAATCCGGTGGCGGAATGCTCCATCACAAAGAATGTCGATGCATGATTGATCAGGAAGATCGGCAGGAAAAAGACCATGCCATAGATGCTCTGCCAGGCGACGATGGTCAAAGCGCTGTGGCGATGAGTCAGATCCCGGACGGTTATGCCATAAAACATTCCGGCAAAGACCGCCAAAAGCATCAACAGCACTCCTTTGAAGGTGTTGCCCCCATCACCTCCTTCAATGGAAAGCAACGCTACGCCACTGAAGGAAATGACCAATCCGGCAATGAGATAGATGGTGATCTTTTCCCGCAGGATCAGCCAGGCACCCACTGCCGTGACCAAGGGAATGGTCGAAATGATCAGGGAGCCGAGAGTGGGCGTAACGTATTGCATGCCATTGGCTTCACCCACGAAGTAGAGGAAGGGTTCAAAGAACGCCACCACAAGAAGGCGGAGCATGTCCTTGCCCGTGGGCATCCGGCGGTGACGGATCAGGAGCATGATAATCAAGAGCAGGACGCTTGCCAGCAGCAAACGCAAAAAGACGATCTCCATCGGACGGTACCACTGCAGCGCCACCTTGATCCAGACAAAGGTGAGCGACCAAAACAGCATCGCCAGGGTCGCCTGTCCGTAGATCAGCATGTTTTTCATGGGGATATCCCCGCCAACAACACTTCGTTCTCCTTATTTATACAAGTGGGGTACTCTCGCTGCCAAAAGCAGAGCAGCGAACGATATGGAGGCAGAGTTTTCGAGGGCGGGAATATGTCAAGCGATCGCTATCATTCCTGCAAGTTGTTATCTATGAGTATTCTCAGATAGTCGCTATTTACTCAAACGCTCCTATCATGTCAGCCGTAGCATAATTCAGGTATCTTAGATACATCTGAATGGCTCGATCCTGCAGTTCAGCCCTCTCCTGCTGATCGCGGTATAGCGGAGAAAGAGCATCCTGTACCCGCTGCCGGGCTGATGCGCTGGCATGATACAGGTGAGCGGCAAGTCCTATCAGATAATTCCTTGCGTTTTCGTCATCTGGCTTTGACGCAACGCAGGACTCAATATGATTCAGGCAATTAACCGCCAGATCCAGTTTTCGTTGACCGATCAACCTGATGCCAATATTGGACAATTCCTCAGGATTATTCCCCAGTGAGGTTATAAATAATTGTGTGGCTATCCGATATGACATCGCAGAGCAGGAAATACAGGCAT
>VGPI01000221.1 GCA_016875595.1 Candidatus Cloacimonadota bacterium | reverse complement strand
GTCAGAAGGTGAAGACCCTGGTTAGAGAGAATCTGGATGCCGGGAACCACACCATCCATTGGCATGGAAAGGATGATAATGGCTCCTCCGTTGGCAGCGGTGTCTATTTCTACAAGATGTCCGACGATGGAAAGTACACCAGCACTAAAAAAATGATCCTGCTTAAATAACCCATCCAACCGGGCAAACTGCCCACAACAACGTCAATCAAGGGGCGGATGCACTTCCGCCCCTTGGTTTATTCTGGCTAATGTAAGGGACATTTCCGCATCGTCCACTTGAAGCGGGCACGATTGACCTCTACCGGCAGTAAACTTGATCGGTTGGCATAAGCGAATAACGTTTGTGCCGGATGCAGTCAATTAGCGGCCATCATGACAATATCATCTTACATCTGCTATAGATCGAGGTTCAAAGTGATACAAGCCAGGATGGAGCAGATCGAAATCTTGGCATGTTTTGAATTAGTTACCATTGCTCATTCCTTCCTTGCCCCTCTTAATCAAGTCATTATCCCCTCTTAATCAAGCGTTAATTATTAACGCTTGATTAACGCTTGATGACCACTTGATAAAGAGGAGCGGGCATGGAAGATGCTGGAAAGGTCAATTGGTAATAATGGTCTCCAATCGGCTATTGATCAGGGTTTACGGACTTCAAATATCGAACGAACCGAGGGTAGAGGATGGGTAAATTGGAGAGAGGGCAGAGGGGTGCGGCTGGGGCGCCGAGGGAAAGCGCCCCTACGGGTCGGGAGAGTTGAGCGGGTTGAGGGATGGAATTGATGCTCAGATCAGGATGAGGAATTGTTCGATGACGTCCTGGGTAAAGATCCAGACATAAGCGGCGATGGCGATAAAGGGTCCAAAGGCAATGCCGGTCTGTGGATCACGGATCCGGACTAAGTAATAGATGAGGGCAAGCAGTGCTGCGAGGAAAAAGATAAAGGGAACATGGACAAAACCAAAATAAGCGCTGACGGCTGCCATTAGCCACAGATCACCACCGCCGATGCCATCCACGCCTCTGAGTTTAAGATAGATATAGTAAAGACCCATCATCAGCAAAAAGACCAGCAAAGCCGTCACCCCGGCATTGACGATCCCCACTCCGCTGCCAGGGATCAGCGCAAACGCCAGTCCGCCGATTAGCAAAGGGATGGAAAGGACATGGAGGATCAATTGGTGAAATAGATCAATAAAAAAGACCGGGATCAGGAAACAGGTGAGCAGGGCAAATTTGTAGAAACGGATGTCATTGAGCCCAAAACGGAGAAATACGAGGATCAAGAGCAGGGGCGTGATGATCTCCACCAGCAAATGATGCCAGTGGATCATTGCCCGACAGTACTTACATTTACCGCCCAAAGCGATGTAACTTAGGATCGGGATATTGAGCCAGAAAGGGATGCTCCTGCCACAGGATGAACAGCGGGAAGGGGGGTGGATGACAGACTTGCGGTCGGGAAGGCGATCAATCAGGACATTGAAGAAACTGCCCAGAGCCGCACCCAGGCAGAAAAGCAGGGCGAGCGGGAAACAGATCAGTGAGTGGTTCTCCTACCAGGGGCTGGAGGAATGATTCTGGGGATGATATCGATCATGATACTGCTGGAATCGGATCTGGAAGGACAGCGAATCAGTTGGCTTGTAGCTGAGCGAGAATTCCGGTAAGATCCGTGACTTGTTATCGTCATTGAACTGAACCGAGTTGCGGGTGGATGCAGTGCCATAATTGATGAAATTGAGGTTGAGATCCAGGGTCAGGCGGGGATTGAATTCGTATTTGATATGGTTGGTATAGCGGGAAAGATAATAACCTCCACCGTGGCTGCTCGTTCCGGCTTGAAATCCCATGCTGTGGGTCATTTTGAGCCGGTTGGGATTGAGCAGGTCATTCATGGAGCCGGAACTGAATGGGTTCAGATCGGGCTTGGGCAGGTCAAACCGGGCAAAAAGGGCGATTGTGACCAGCGTGAGCATTATTGTAATGTATACGCGCTTCATAGTAAACTCCTTGATCCACCCGTAATGCAGGGCAGACATAGTGCTATGGCAGTCATTGATCATCTGTGGGACAAAATATTCGGTTTCATGGTTTATGTCAAGTAATCAATTGTTTCAGCAGATCCGCCAGACGTTTGACGCCTTCTCTGATCTGATCCGTCGTGGGATAGGAGAAATTGAGCCGCAGGCAATTGTAGCGCTCTTCTCCAAAGGGATAAAACTTACTGCCGGGAATGAAACTTACCTTATGTTCACGGGCTTGGACGAATAACTCGTCGGCATTGATCCGGGCAGGCAGCCGGAGCCAGAGGAAGATGCCGCCATCTGGTTTCGTCCATTGGATACCCTCGGGCATAAACTGCGCCAAACTACCGAGCATGGTATGGAGGAATGGTTGGTAATAATCGCAGATGGCGTTGATATGGGGATCCATAAATCCCTTTTCCAGGAATCTTGCCACCACGCGTTGAGTGACGCAATCGGGCGAGATATTAACTTTCTGCTGCCAGGCACACATGCGGTTGATCAGGTCTTTGTCTCCCTTGACATAGGCAAACCGGGCGCCGGGTCCGAGGATCTTGGAAAAAGAGACTACTTCGGTTACGATCTCAGTGGCAGGATGCATCTCCTGAGCAAGGCGGAAAAGAGTGGGAAGGGCTTTGCCCTGGTAACGCAAGCGGCTGTAGGGATTATCCTCAAGGATGGGGAGGTCATGGTCAACGCAGAATCGGATCAGATCCTGTCGGCGCGGTAAACTCATGGATACACCGGAGGGATTCTGGAAATCGGGAATGGAATAGAGAAACTTGACCTTTCTTCCTGACTGGCGTAGTTTAAGCAGCTTGGTTTGCAGGATATTCAGATCAATGCCCTCATCATCCATCGGGATCCCCCGAACCTCAGCACCCAGAGCATCATAAGCCACGATCGATCCCAGAAAACTGGGTGCTTCGCATAAAACGACATCGCCTTCGTTCAGCAAGGTGCGGGCGTAATAGTATATGGCATTGGTAGCTCCCACGGCAATCAACATGCGGTTGGGGTCGAGATCGGGATACCCGTCCCATTGACGCAGCTCCGCCTTGAGAATGTCGTCCCCCTCA
>VGPI01000220.1 GCA_016875595.1 Candidatus Cloacimonadota bacterium | reverse complement strand
TCCTGGGCTGTGAAGTCCGAGCCAAGCGCATCCGGAATATCCTGAAAAAACTCGATCCGGCAGAGAATCAGAACATTCGTCTGCTACCGGTCTATGTGGATGCCCGGATCGGACAGTTGTTTCCACCGGAGAGTTTGTCCGGGATCTTTATCCAGCATCCGGATCCCTGGCCCAAGCGCAAGCACCACAAAAACCGTCTGATCTGTCGGGAATTCATTGACGCAATTGCAGTTATCCTGAGATTGGGCGCAAGGGTGCAGGTTTCCACCGATCATGATGAATATGCGCACTGGATCCTGCGGGAGTTTTTGACGCATCCGCGGATGGAAAGTGTCTTTCCGGAAGGGATTCGGCATACACCCGGTGCCGAACACCATATCGCGACCTGGTTCGAGCAAGAGCAGCGGCGGCAGGGATTTGAGCCGAATTATATGCTGTTCAGCAAAGTAGAATGATCATTATGGAGTAATAGATGAAAGCCAGATTCAGTGATAACAAAGAAGTTGATCAGATGTTGAATCGGGTGGTGCATTGCATCACTGACCTGACCGAAAAACAGGTAATGCATATCCAGCGGCTAACTCAGATCGGCTTGGCACTGTCGTCCGAGACCGACCTGCAAAAGACCTTTGACATGATCCTGGAAGAGGCGATCGACTTTACCAATGCCGATGCCGCCACCATCTACCGGGTCTCCGAAGATGGTATGGCACTGGAATTTGAGATCGTTTACAACCGCAGTTTGGGTCTGCGGATGGGTGGAACGCATGAGCCGGTGAACTGGCGACCCGTCTTGCTCTTTGATGAGTCGGGCAATCCGCGGGTCAATCACATCGTCTCCAATGTCTATCATACGAAGCAGAGTCTGTGCTTTGAGGATGTTTATAAGACGACGGAATATGACATTTCCGGCACTATTGCCACCGACCGTGCCAATAACTACCGCTGTAAATCCATTCTCACCATTCCGCTGAAAAACCACGAAGACGAAGTACTGGGCGTGATCCAGGTGATCAATGCCCTGGACAAGCGCAAGCGGATAATATCATTCAGCGAAGAACACAAAAGCATGCTAACCTCCCTGGCTTCGCAGGCGGCGATCGCACTGTCCAACCGCAAGCTGATCCAGAGTTTGGAGACTCTCCTGATGCAATTTATGCGTTCGATCGCTCTGGGCATAGAACGCAAATCCAAATACTCCTCCGATCACATCCAGCGCGTGGCAACCCTGACCGATATGATCGCCCAACGTATGAATGATGACGAGGAAGGGCAGTTTCGGGGCTTCAGGTTTACCGATCCGGAACTCAAGGAACTCTCGATGGCGGGGTGGATGCACGACGTGGGAAAGATCATCACGCCTGAATTTGTCATGGACAAGAGCACCAAACTGGAGACCATCTTCGACCGGATCGACCTGGTCAAGACCCGCTTTGAGATGATGCAACTGAGCTTGGAGCTTCTCCAGAAGGATGTGTCCGGCGAGGACTTTGATGCTTTCATCCACTCTCACTTCCCGGCAGGCATTGATAAGACCAATGTTTATGCCTATCTGCAGGAATCACTGGCATTTGTCGAACGGGTCAATATCGGCGGGGAGTTTTTACCGGACAGCGACCTCCGGCGCTTGGACGAGATCCATTCCATCCGCTTTGAATACAAGGGGATACCGATGTTCCTAATCCAGGAGGAAGAGAAGATAAACCTCCAGATCAGACGTGGAACTCTGACGCAGACGGAGATCAAGCAGATGTCTGCTCACGTCACCGTCACCTGGGAAATGCTGTCACAGTTGTCCTTCCCCAAAAAGTACAAAAACGTGGCGTTCTATGCTTCCACGCATCACGAGAAACTGAATGGCAAGGGCTATCCCTGGGGCTTGACGGCGGAGAAATTGCCCATCCAGTCGAGGATTATCGCCGTGGCGGATATCTTTGAAGCGCTGACCTCCGCCGACCGGCCATACAAAAAGCCCAAGACCCTGTCCGAATCCCTGAAGATCATGGCATTTTGCGTCAAAGATGGTGATCTCGATGCCTCTCTACTGGATTTCCTCCTGGATTCAGGGCTCTATCTGGAATTTGCCAAACGCTTCATGCACCAGGATTATATCGACGAAGTCAATATCCCAGCCCTCAAAAAGCTCTATCATCCGGAGATGAACACATAGACCGGCTCAGAGACATAGAGCAGATCACTCGCAACAAGATCTGGCTGGCACCACTTGCCGGATACACTGATTCCGCCTTTCGCCGGATCTGTAAGAAATGGGGGGTGGACGTTCTGGTCAGTGAAATGGTCAGCGCTGACGGACTCAGCCGTGACTCCCTGAAAACCATCGCCTACGTAAAATTCCATCCTTGTGAACGCCCGTTTGGCATTCAGATTTTCGGTTCTGACCCCATAGTCATGGCTAAAGCAGCAGAAATGCTGGCAGACTACGCTCCCGATTTTATCGATATCAACATGGGCTGTCCGGTGAAGAAGGTGATCAAACGCAATGCCGGTGGTGCTTTGATGCGGAATCCATCGCTTGCCGCTACCATCGTCAAAGCGGTTAGATCCGCCATTGGCACGGCATCCCTGCTTACCGTCAAATTCCGTAGCGGATGGGATGTATCCTCTTTGAATTACAACGACTTCGGCTCATTGATGGCAGATTCCGGCGCTGATGCCGTGTGCCTGCATCCCCGCACCGTGAAACAGGGCTTCAGCGGAACCAGCAACTGGCAGCACATCTACATACTGAAGCGTCACCTGTCCATCCCCGTGATCGGAAACGGCGATATCACTACGGTGGAGCTTGCCTTGAGGATGTTCAGGGACACATTTTGTGACAGCATAATGATCGGACGGGGCGCCGTCGGTAAACCGTGGTTCTTCCACCAGATCAAGCAAGCCCTCTCGGGAGAGACAGAACCTGCTGTTACGCCCCGGGTCATAATGGACACGATCATGGATCACATCGATCTGGCATTGGAAATCAATCCCCCCGAAAAGGTCGTTCGGGAAATGAGGACACACCTCTGCCAATATACCAAAGGGCTGACAGATGGCTCGACCCTGCGGGACAAACTGAATCATTGCCACAGTATAACGGAGTTACAAGCCCA
>VGPI01000219.1 GCA_016875595.1 Candidatus Cloacimonadota bacterium | reverse complement strand
TTTTCTGCCGGTAAATATCATATACCGGGTGAAAACCTGTGACCAACCGCGGTAAAGGGATCCACGAATGAATCCGGTGCGTAGCGTTAAAACTGCTCTGAGATAACAGGATTACCCGCTGTGCCGGCTTGAGCGCATACTTGCTTAATCGATTGGCAAACAACCACTTTTCGTGGAACTCGATATTATGAACCAGATAAGCGATCCGGGCACTTTTGATCCTCCGGCTGATCCATCCAAAAGCCGGTGCCATGACCGGCAGCCAATAAGAAAATATCACCAGATCTGCCTGCCAGCGATTGATCCGTTTTACCGCCAACCGCCAGGTCCAGGGCTGATAAGGAGTAAAAACCCTTTCCACCGGAAGGGCAAAGGATGACTCATCCTCAGTGGTCTGAGAACCGCCAGGAAACAGCAAAGAGGGATATTGACGGATAAAACCAAACATTCTTACTTCGAGCCCCTGCCGCTGCATTTCCGCTCCCAGTGAGAGCGCAAATTGCACGATCCCTCCCCGGAAGGGGGGCGTCGGTCCGATCAATGCTATCTTCATCTCAATCTCATTTCTTTCTGATCCTGGCGCTGAACAGGGCGAGGATATCCTGTGCCTGCGGGACAAAGAGATCTGAAGTGAACATTATTGTCAATCATTTTCCCTCTCCACTCTGCACTTGATCGAGGTTTTGATTTCGAAAAAAACCTATTTCCTCCCTGCTTGATCACCTTAGTATAACCTTAGTATAACCTTACGGTCGTAAGGTTATACTAAGGTTATACTAAGGTGATCAAGCAGGGAGGAAACCCGGAGAAGGGTTAAAAGTAGAAGTCCCGCTTACCTGCCTGGATCAGGGCGAGTTTTTCGCTGACTGCCTGACGCATACCGTCATCGGAGATGGCGGCGATCTGCCGTTCGATCATTCTCATGCCGGCTTCGTAGGTGCGGTGAGAAGCATAATCGACCAGATACTCGCCAAAAGTAAGCAGGGCATTGGGGGTGCAGAAGCGTTTGACAAAGCCGGGAATGGCGAATTCCATGAAATGTTCTCCGGTTCTGCCGGCACGATAGCAACTGGTGCAAAAAGAGGGGATATAATCACCCTGAACCAATTCATAGATCACTTCATCCAACGTGCGGGTATCGCCGAGGACAAACTGGCTTTTACGGACGGATTCGTCGTCTTTGGCAGCGTAGTCACCCACTCCGATACTCGACCCGGCATCGATCTGGGATACGCCATAACGGAGTACTTCATTCCGGATAGCTATCGGTTCCCGGGCGGTGAGAATCATACCGGTATAGGGCACCGCCAGACGGATGATGGCGACAAGCTGCTTAAAATCATCATCGCTAACCGCGTAAGGAGGATATTGAGCAAAGTCCGTTCCGATCGCTGGTTCGATCCGGGGGAAGGAAATGGTATGGGGACCCACGCCAAAGGTGTCTTCCAGGTGAATGGTGTGATAGAGCAAGCCCATCACTTCGAAACGCCAGTCATAGAGCCCCATCAGCGCTCCGATTCCCAGATCATCGATGCCACCCTGCATTGCCCGGTCCAAGCCATACAAGCGCCAGAGAAAGTTGCTCTTTGGTCCCCGGGGATGAACGCGTCGATAGGTCGGTTCGTGATAGGTCTCCTGGAAGATCTGATAAGTTCCGATACCGCACCCTTTGACGATGCGAAAACCCTCCACATCCAGCGGAGCGGCATTGATATTGACCCGACGGATCTCGCCCTTGCCGGATTTGGTCTGATAAACGGTCTCCACGGTGCGGGCAATATAAGCCGCATCATAATCCGGATGTTCACCATAGACTAGGATCAGTCGCTTATGCCCCTTATCCTCCAGCGCTATCACTTCGCTTACCAATTGCGCGGTCTCCAGTTCAGAGCGGGCACATTCCGGATTGCTGACCCGAAAACCGCAATAGGCACAGTCATTGACACATTTGTTGCCAATGTAAAGGGGAGCAAAAAGAACGATCCGGTTACCGTAGATCCTTTCTTTCAGGGTATGGGCTCCTTCCAATATCTGTTGTTTCAATTCCGGATCATGCACATTCAAAAGTGCAGCGGTCTCTTTGGGGGAAAGGCGGTGCTTATCCAGGGATTTGGCGATAATGTCACGCAGCAGGTATGTATCGGGATCGGCTTTCTTTTGCAAGAGTTCCTCGATCCCGGCAGCGGGGATAAAACTGGTTAGTCCATCAACGTCACGTTTCATTCTTCCGTACTCTCCTTGTCCACTTTCAACAGCATGCTCTTGACCCGGATGCCATTCATCTGTCCGAGTTTTCCGGAAAAGGCACCCATTTCGGCGATGGTGAGATCGATCACGAGAAAGATCACCGAGACCGCTTTGTCACGCATGGGATAGCCGAGGCGGAGCTGGATCCTGCCGGCATAGTCATGCAGGAGTTCGGTGACGGGGTGATAGGCACATTCGATATCTTCGATAATTATCGTCACGATATGGCGTCTCAAATCCATAATTGGTATTCCTCTGTCCAGCCAAATTTACGGGAGAGCGGAAGGGAAAAAAGCGGCAACAGCCCTGCTTCCCTTGATGACAGAATCCTCCCTCATCGTAGGATGGAACTGATGCCATGATAATCAGGAGGGTATTTCTGGCAAGCAAATAAAACTTTGTGGTTGACAAAAAGAGGGATGGACATACTGATACGATCAAACACAAGATGATGATATATAGACAGATAGGATAGAATGAAGAAAATCGGAACGTTAACAATCATCCTGATGATGTGTCTGATCTATACCTGCTTGTATCCCACCGGATTTATGTGGTACTCACAAAAAGACAACCGTTGGAAACAGGAACGGATCGGATCGGGAAGAGGCAGCCCAATTGCCAATAGCGGGTGTGTCCTGAGTTGTTTGTCCATGTTACTCAATGCCGAAGCATCCAATCCGCGGATCACTCCCGACCGGCTGAACCGCTGGCTCAAACAGAACCGGGGATACAGCGGGATTCTGATGCGCTGGGAAGTCGCCGGAGAAATCGACGGATCTGGCATCGGCTTGGAATTGGTGGGAAAAAGTAATCGCGCCAATGACTGGCAGTTCCTCTCCAATGAGCTTGCCAGGGGTAACAAGGTCATTGTCAGGATCAATGGCA
>VGPI01000218.1 GCA_016875595.1 Candidatus Cloacimonadota bacterium | reverse complement strand
GATGGCTGCTCCAATCCCGATGCCCAGCGCCGGGTCTTTCATTGCCGCCATAAAGGTGGCGATGCCTTCCGGGAAATTGTGGATGGTGATAGCAAGGGCGGAAAATATCCCCATGCGGAGTAGGGTTTTTTCATCCGGCTTCCGTTTTTGCCGTTTACAGGGGACGTTCTTCAATTCATGCGGATTCTCATGCGAAGGCACCAGATTGTCGATCAGGGCGATCACCCCCATGCCGGCAAAGAAAGCCAATAGGGTGTACCAGTAGCCTTGCGTTTCTCCAAATGCGGCTTCCAGCGACTCCTTTGCTTTGGGAAAGACCTCCACGAAGGATACATAGATCATCACCCCTGCCGATAATCCCAACGAAGCAGATAAGAATTTTGGGCTGAAACGTTTGGCGGTGAAAGCCATCAAGGAGCCGATACCGGTTGCCAGTCCGGCAAATAACGTTACCCCAAAGGCAAAAAAGACATCCTGATTCATATATGCTCTCCTGACATAGTTTTAGCACCAGTCCTGGCTAACAATAGTCCATGCCGCATCCCCCAGGGGCATACCCTGAAACGCGTGAGTGACTGCAGTTTGATGATCGTATGGATAATTACCAGTCCGGCGACGATGATGTCCGCTCTTTGGGGAGTCAGACTGGAGATGCAGCGCCGCCGGGCAAGGGGTAAGTCACTCAGACGGGTGATCATTGCCTCCACCTCAGCCAGATCGATAGCAGGATCAGAATCACTTTTGTCCAGCAGATCCCGCAGAGTTATCACACTGCCACCCAGACCAACCGCCAGATCAACATCAGGAACCGGCAGGTGTTGATTGAGAAGCATTTGGGCATGATCTGCCATTTTCCTCAGATCCTGTTCCGGGATCCGGTCATGAGCACCGAATCCTTCGGTGAGGGTGACCGCTCCAAGAAGGGCACTCTCCCGGTACAGCGAGCCATCTGCTTTGCAGCCGATAAGTTCCGTGCTACCACCGCCGATGTCAAACACCAGTGTTTTCGCCTCTGATATCTCTTGCATGCTCATTGCTGCCCGTTGGGAATACCTTGCCTCGGACTGGGCGTCCAGGATGTCTATATTCAGTCCGGATTCCCGGCGAACAAGACCGATAAAGTCACCGGCGTTTTGCGCCGTCCGCAGAGCCATGGTGCCGACCACAAGTACATCTTCCACATGATGTAATCTGATCATTACCAATAGCTTACGGATCACTTCCAGTGTTCGCTGCATCGCGGTGGCGGAGAGGTTTCCGCTTTGCGTCAGTCCTTCGCCCAGGCGGTTGTATTCGATGTACTCCTCCTGAAGATATAGCGTATCGCCGGACAAGCCCGCAATGCTGCACTTGGTGGTGTTTGTTCCCAGGTCGATTACTGCCCATGTTGGATGTAACATATTGAGACAATTATCCTTAGACAACCGGCTGTGCTCCTTTTATCTCGCGACTGATTGGAATCCTCTGCCACTGGAAAAAAATCTGTTCATTTCTTGATCCATTAGTCCACCTTGACCTGAGGTTCGCCTCGAGATTCCCTCGAGTACTCGAAGCGAACTCGAAGCGAACTCGAAGCGAACACAAAGTAAAAACGTCGGGGTCAAGCAGGAATTATCCAAGCGTCCGGCAGATGGTGCTATTCTAACCGGTATCCGAGCAGAAACCACTTGGCAAGAGCAATTCTCAGTGGCAGCATGGATCGACCCGCCATGACATGAGCGCGATCTATTTCCCGGCGACGCTGATGCCATCAAACAGGACGGCAGGGGACTTACGGCTGCCGAGGTTGGTGGCTTTGTTCTCGATCACGAGATCCCGGTTAAAGATATCATAGACATTTCCGGAGAGCATGCAGTCCTTAACTCTGCCGGTCAAAACGCCTTTTTCGATCATAAATCCGGCGGAAACTCCAACGGAAAAATCGCCATTGAGGATATTGCCGGAATGAGCTCCCATCACGGAATGGACGATGATACCCTGATCGATGCTGGCGATCATATCCTGGAGCGATTGAATCCCCGGTTCCAGACAGGGATTGATGATGCTGGACTGGGGCATACCCTCAACGGAGTCGCGGACGCCGTTGCCGGTGGGCTCCAGTTTCAATTTCTCAGCATAATTGAGATCGGTGGGGATGGTAGTGAACACGCCCTTGTCAAAGTAGGCGTAGGGGCGGGTGGGAGTGCCTTCGCTGTCAAAGCCGCAGGAATTGTCCATATCATCGGCGTGAGGATCCTGACGCAGGGTGATCTTGTCGGAGATGATCTTTTCGCCTAAACGGTTACAGAGCGGGGAGATCGCGGTGTGGATATTGGCTGGATTGATCGCGGAATGTAACCGCCAGATCAGGGCATACATGCACATCGGCATAAAGATCACGGGCATGACTGAAGTGGGCGGAACGATCTCGTTCTTGCTGATGGCAAAAAGCTCGATCATCTCATCAATCATTTCAAAATCCAACGCTCTATATTGCTTGTCGGTCACAAAGTGAAACAAGCCCGAACCGGTTCCGGGAAAGATCATCTGTACGGATGAACCATATCCTGATCCCTTCTGGTCCAATGCGGTTCCGGCGGAATTGATCAGTCCGGATTGACCGATGCCATAGCCAATCCCGATATTGACCTGACTGTCACATCTGGCATTGATATAATCAATGATCCGCTTGCCTTCGTCGATCAGGTCTTTTTTGCTGAGGGTCTCGACCGAGGGGCTGTAAGTATCGGGCTGGAAGACATCGGTGGTCAAAGGGAAGCGGAATCCAGCTTCCATACCGTTCTCGGCGGAGATCATTGCCTGTCGGAGCAAGGTATCCGCATCTAACAAGTTACGTGTGTGCGCCAGTCCGACCTTGCCATCTTTGATGATGCGCAGGGCGATCCCGGAACGGAGCGTTGAATCCGCCTTGTCCAGTTTTCCATCACTAAAACTAATGCTATCTGACGAATCTTCAGTATGATATACCTCTGCTTGATCTACTTTATGTCTGGCGATATCAATCAGGTGTTTCATTATTTTCCTCCCACGGTCAGTTCTTTGAATAAGACATGCGGTCCGCCATAACAGGAACGGATATTGGTCTGTCCCTTGCCACACCCGCCGGATTCCTTGAGGACAAAGTCCTTGCCGATCATCCAAAGGTTATTGAGCGTCTGATAGAGATTGCCGACGATATTGATGTCACGGATCATGCCGGC
>VGPI01000217.1 GCA_016875595.1 Candidatus Cloacimonadota bacterium | reverse complement strand
AAGTCCAGAACGGGCTTTCGGGGTGGTGGGTTTAATGCACAAGGAGAAAAAATGGACAAGAAAGCCGTATTGGCTCTGGGCGGAAACGCTATCATAAAAGCCGGTCAGAAAGGCACTATCGGAGAGCAATTTGCCAATACCCGCAATTCGTTGGGCGGAGTGGTCGAACTCATTCGTCGGGGTTATAAATTGGCGATCACGCACGGTAACGGACCTCAGGTCGGCAATCTCCTGCAACAACAGGAAGCCGGTGAGAGAGAAGGCATCGCTCCCCTGCCTCTGGGTGTTTTGAACGCTGCCACTGAAGGCAGCATGGGCTATATGATCGAGCAGTCGCTACAAAACCGTCTCCATCAAGTCGGGATCGACCGGGAAGTGATCACCATCACCGCTCAGGTCGTAGTGGATCGGAATGATCCCAGTATGCTCAATCCCACCAAGTTCGTGGGCAGCACATACTACACCGAAGAACAGGCAGAGCAACTGAAACAGGAACTCGGCTGGACGCTCAAAGAGGACTCCGGCAAAGGATACCGCCGCGTCGTTCCATCACCATATCCGATCGATATTGTTCCCGCCAAAGCAGTCAAAGAACTGGTCAATCAGGGACGGATCGTCATCACGGTTGGTGGTGGTGGAATTCCTGTTTACATTGATGACAACGGCAGTTACGAAGGCGTGGATGCCGTGATCGACAAGGACTTTGCCTCGATGCTGCTGGCGATTGAGATCGAAGCCGATCTGCTGGTTATCCTCACCGGTGTGGACCAGGTATCCATCGATTATGGCAAGCCCACTCAACGTGATCTGGACGTCCTCACTGTTTCGGATGCCCGCAAGTATTATGCTGATAAGCAGTTCCCTGCCGGCAGCATGGGTCCGAAAATCCTGGCTGCCATCGACTTCATCGATAAGGGCGGTAAGGAAGTGCTCATCACGTCGATCGATTGTATCGTGGATGCCTTTGAAGGCAAGACCGGCACCAGGATCACAAACTAAGCGGAGAATGTCATGTCCCGTTTCCATTTATCCGCATTGTCGCTGGTAATCCTCTGTCTGTTTGCCTGTCCCCAACCGGTTTACAACTATCAGCCAACGGTAATGGACAAGGCATGGCTCTGGATGAACCGTGGACTGAAAATCTCGTCAAACATGCCGACAAAGACAAGACCGTCTATATCATTACTTCCGGCGACAAGAAATGGCGCTGGAAAAGAGACGATCTCCAATTGATCTGCAACGCCTCTGACAAGGTGAACCTTGAGCCTACTGTGGCTCAGATCAGGGAGTTTATCCATCTCCGGTTAGTTTATGCTTGACAGATATCAGCGCTCAGAAGATTTGGGACTTCATCAATGATAAGATCATCCGGGGCATTAGCTCAGCTGGGAGAGCGCATGACTGGCAGTCATGAGGTCGGCGGTTCGATCCCGCTATGCTCCACCATAAAATACCCCTTTACATCCTGCTCGATGCGGTGTGAAGGGGTTCTTTCTTTTCCAAAGGAATTGCTATGAAACCAATCGACCGACAGATCATTATTGACCTGGAAAAACAGGCAGTGAAAGCCCGGGCTGCCATCCTTCACATGACCACTCTTGCCCAGAGCGGACATCCGGGCGGTTCCATGTCCGCTATCGATTTTATCCTCACACTTTACAGACTGATGCATCACGATCCTGCCAATCCGAGCCTTCCGGAACGCGACCGGCTGGTGGTCAGCAACGGTCATATCTCCCCCGCCGTCTATTCAGCGCTGGCTCTCAATGGCTACTTCGATCTCGATGACGCCATCGCCGGATACCGCAAACTCGGCAGTATCTTCCCCGGTCATGTGGAACGCATCACTCCTGGGGTGGAATGGTCGAGCGGAAACCTCGGACAAGGGCTTTCTGCCGCTTGCGGGATCGCTCTGGCTGCCAGGATAAACCAACTGAATTACCGCGTCTGGACGATCATGGGCGATGGAGAACAGCAAAAGGGACAGATCAGTGAAGCCCGGCGCTTTGCCATTAAGTACCACCTGCATAACCTTGCTGTGATTATCGATTACAACCACCTACAGATCGGAGGTGACATCAAAGCCATCATGCCCCAGAACATCCGGCGCAATTGGGAAGCGGACGGATGGAACGTTTTGGAGAT
Source organism: Candidatus Cloacimonadota bacterium (assembly GCA_016875595.1). GTDB lineage: Bacteria > Cloacimonadota > Cloacimonadia > Cloacimonadales > Cloacimonadaceae > VGPI01. Next base: position 1,070 of record VGPI01000217.1, on the reverse strand, counting down.
CCAGGGGCATGATCTTGCCCAAGTTTACAGTTCCATCCGGGATGTGAAAACCACGAACAAGCCCACCATGATCCTTGCTCATACTAATATGGGCAGAGGCGTGCCCTTTATGGAGAACCAAGCCCGGTATCACGGCTCTCCCCTATCTGAAGCACAGTTGGACGATGCTCTCAAGATCCTCGGCATGACCAACCGCCTCGATGAATACCGCCGCCTGCGCAATAAGAACGGTAAAACTCATGCTCACCATGATCTGAACCTTTGGAAACCCGCCCTCACGCCCGGCAGATACATCATCTATGATTGTGATACCGACAACCGCAGTGCCTGGGGTAATGCCCTGGCTGACCTGGCAATGCATAATAAAGACAGCCAGACCCCGATGGTCGTGCTGGATTGCGACCTGCAAGGCAGCGTCAAGACCGATAGGTTTGAAAAAGCCATGCCCGATCGATTCTTCCAATGCGGCATCATGGAACATCATGCCGCTGTAATGGGTGGAGCATTATCCACTTGCGGGATCCAGACCTTCTGGGCGGATTTTGGCATCTTTGGCATGGAAGAGGTCTTCAATATGCAACGACTCAATGATATCAACCACACCAACCTGAAAACGGTGGTCACTCATGTAGGGATTGATGTCGGTGAAGACGGCTTGACCCATCAGTGCATCAACTACATTGGCTTGATGCGCAATCTCTTTGGCTATCGGCTTATCTGCCCAGCCGATCCCAATCACACCGACCGGATCGTCCGTTGGGTCGCCACCCAAAGTGGTAACTACCTAATCGCCATGGGACGTTCCAAACTGCCCATCCTCCGCAATGACAACCAGGAACTCATGTTTGGGCTTGATTACTCTTACGAGTATGGTAAAATGGACATTCTGCGCGAAGGCAAGGAAGCCACCGTGCTGGTGACCGGAACCCCCGTCGGCAAAGCAGTTAAAGCCGTGGATATCCTGCGTGAGGAAGGCATTTTCCTGCGCCTGATGTATGTGGCATCACCGCTTGAGATCTCCCGGGATGACCTGATCCATGCCGCCTCCACCGGTTTGATTTTCACCATCG
>VGPI01000216.1 GCA_016875595.1 Candidatus Cloacimonadota bacterium | reverse complement strand
CGATACCATAACCCAGCCCCGGAGGGGCGATACCTTCATAGGCAGGGCGGGGAGCGCAGCGGAACCCCTGCACACCGACACCAAGCACCCTCAGATCAAGCCCCGGAGGGGCGCAGGCTGTTGACAAAGACATTCATATAGTCGTCCAAATGTTAACATAGTTCATAAAAAATTGCAATAATTGAAGAAAGCCTTGACATAGAGATAGCCTAATATATAGTGGGTCATATATATAAGCAGTGTTGAGGTGATGATGTTACCTGGATAGTGTCGTCACGAGATTGCTAACCATAAGAATAAACAGCGAATCTTAACAGCACCGAGGTAGGATGCGGTATTTTTCGCATATCGTGTTGCTATTCCTCTCCATTCTTTCATCCTCAGGAAGGCATTCTCCACAAGATGTCTCATTTTATATGCTGATCTTTCCCAGTAGATTTAATCGTTTGTGGGACAGTAAAATAGCTAAAATAGTTCTTGACAGAAATACCTCGCATTATATTGTGGCACAAGAAAATCAACCACTAATAACAGCGAGGGATTAAAGTGAATTATCTGAGAATCAGGCAATACAGTCAAGTAAAAACTTCGAGCATGGCGCGCGGCAATGTCTTGAATTTATTCAAGCGTTTTAATTTGCATGGTTTAGTCAAAGCTGCGGGTATAGTAAAGGAGAAGGGGCACTCATCAAACAGCAGATTGGTGTGCAGATAAAACTCCATCTCAGGATCAGATAAGTCATACCATGATTGCACCAACATGACTCTGAACATCTTGACAGGATCGTATGAATCACTCCCTGCCACACTTATCCGCGGTGGGTCAAGAGGGGCAAGGTACTTCTTTACCTTATCCCAGTTTACCATTTCTTTAAATTCCAGCAAAAAGTGCTCTACCTTAGCTAAGCTGTCTTCAATTTCATAATCTGTCATTGTCACTTTATCCGTACGCATGGCTAATCTCCTGTCTTTGATAAAGTGACAATATGTATAGTTATATTAATTGTCAAGAACTTTTTATAAGAATTATTGACTATCTTAACTCACCCATTGCTTACGCCAACTACTCTATCAACAGCCTATATGTGCAAAGGTCTTCATAAGTGTCTGGGGCATGATGGATCCTTTATTCGGAGATGATGTAATCTTTTATGTGATAGAGGTCTTCGGCATTGATCACAGCTTTGATGCGGGTGCCTTCCGCCAGGTATTCCTCACTAATGATCTGAGCAATGCCGTGCAATTGGGAAACAAAACGGGATTTATCGTAAGGGATGAGCAGATCGATCGTCCGGCTGTCAAAGACATCCTGCTCAATCCGGCTGATCAGCAAATCGATTCCGGCATGGTTTAGGGCGGAAATGAAGATAGCATCGGGGAAGCGTTTTGTCAGCAGGGCTTGATAATCCCGACTGAACAGGTCGGTCTTGTTGAAGATCAATACCTGTTTGATGTGCTCTGCCGAGATCTCCTCGAGAACGACGTTCACCTGTTCAATATAATAATCATAGCGGTCATCAGAGGCATCCACCATGTGCAAAAGCAGGTTGGCATCCTGCACTTCCATGAGCGTAGCTTGGAACGATGCCACCAGATGATGGGGCAGATTGGAGATAAAACCGACGGTATCGGAAATCACGGCGGGATTGCCGGTACTGAGTTTGAGCTGGCGGCTGGTCGAATCCAGGGTGGCAAAGAGTTTATCCTCGACCAGGACACCGGCATCGGTCAAAACATTAAAAAGAGTGGATTTACCGGCATTAGTGTAACCCACGAGACAGATGCGTCTGGTTTTCTCCCGCTGTTTACGTTGGGTTTCCTTCTGATGCATTACCTTGGTGATGGCATGTTTGATGCGGGCGATCTGGATGCGGATGAGGCGTTTGTCGATCTCGATCTGCTTTTCTCCCATACCCCGTGTAGCGGTTCCACCCGTACTACGCATCGACCCGCGTTCCCGGTCAAAGTGACCCCACAATCTACGCAGACGAGGAAGCTGGTACTCCAGTTCTGCCAGTTTGATTTGAAGTTTGGCTTCTTTGGTACGGGCGTGCTGGTGAAAGATACCGAGAATGATCTCGGTGCGGTCAACGACATGGATATGATAGTCCCGCTCGATGTTGCGTACCTGCATAGGGGAAAGTTCTTCGTTGACGATGAGCAGATCTGCTTTGACCCCGAGCATCTTCTGCTGGATCTCAGTCAGGAAACCCTTACCGAAGAAAGTGCCTCGTTCCGGTCGGTTTCGCCTCTGGTGATATATTCCGAGAACGTTGATACCGGCGGTATCTGCCAGCCTTTCCAATTCGTTCAGGGATTTTCCCACCTCCTCATCGCTCTCACCCTGCCGGGCAAGCGAGGCAAGAAATGCACTTTCCTCCTCGCCTTCGACATCTTCCCAGTCGTCCAGATCGAGTTCTTCCAACAATTCTGCATCATGTTCAATCATATCTTACTCCCGTCATATAGGTTGTTGCAGGAGAGCGCTCCTACGATTTGAGGGCTTGGTTTATGGTATCGACCAGTTCTTCCTTGGTATAGGGCTTGCCGACGTAGTGATCGAACCCAGCTTTCATGATCTGTTCTTTATCGCCGGGTAAAGTGAAGCCGGTCAGGGCGATCATTGGAACATTGGCATAACCGGGCAAGCGCCGGATCAGCGTTACCATGTCCAGACCGGTCATGCTTTCACCCAGCTTGATATCGGTCATGATGGTAGCGTATCGGTTCAATTTGGCATATTCGATCGCGGTCCTGGCGTCGAAGACACAATCTACCTGACAGATACCTGCAAGGAATGACACCGCAAGCTTCTGGTTAATCAGGTTATCCTCGATCAGCAAGACCAAGGGAAGATGCTTATGGATCATTTCTTCCCGGGCACTGAAAATTCGGTCTTGTTTTGGTAATGTAAGACTGGGTAATTCGGCTTGATAGGGTAGTTTGATGGTAAAGACGGAGCCTTTGCCAAGTTCGCTATCCACCGAGATTGCACCATGGAACAGGTTGATGATCTTTCGAGCGATCGGTAATCCCAATCCACTGCCGTCAAACTTGCGGTTTACACCTTCACTGGCTTGGCGGAATTCATCAAATATGCGCTCACGCATGGCTTTGTCAATACCGATGCCGGTGTCCGTCACTTTGATCACTACTGAATTACCGGTATCACTCACTTCCAGATCTAAGGATATGGAGATGCTTCCACTCTCGGTGAATTTGAGC
>VGPI01000215.1 GCA_016875595.1 Candidatus Cloacimonadota bacterium | reverse complement strand
CGTGATCTGAGCCCATTGATCGATCCCCGTGATCACCATCTGATCCGCCGTCCGCTCCCGCCGGTTGAATGCCAGATTCAAGGGCTGTGCCAGACGGCTGAACTGACTGCGCTCCTCCCGCAGATTCACGCTCAGGTTCAATGCCTGCGCATTCTTATTGGTAACTATATTAAATTCTATATCCTTATACTGCCCCGGCTGGAGCTCGCCCAGCGTAAACTCCCGTTGCGGACTGGCACCGTAGAGGAAGACATCCGCTCCCAATACCACTTCCGCCACCACCTTGCGGGATACGCCTCGTCCCCGGTTCTGGATGCGGACTTTCACCTCCACCGCCTCGCCCGGAGTGATCACGCCATCGCGGTTGGCATCCACAATACCCACATCGGCTATGACCAGATCCGGTGGCTGCATCGCCCGCGCCGGAAAGCGCAGAGTCACATCATCCGGCTGAAAACCGTTCTGCTCGGAGAAGGTGATCTTGAGCACCGCTTCACCGGTCGCAAGATTCTGTCCGCCGGTCAGTTCCACCGTCCGTTCCGCCTTCTGCCCGGCTTTGACCTCACCGATATAGACCGTAGCGGGTAAGGTGATCCCACTCACCCCGCTCAGCGCAAGCCGTGCCTCCACCATAAAGGCGCCGCCCTTGCCGCTGTTTTCCACCGTGATCTTCACCTGCGCCGTCTCCTCGGCATCCAGCATATTGTTGCCGGAGGGTTCGTTGAAGGCGATCAGAGCCCGCAGGTCAGGTGGAATGATCCCCGTCGTCACCGGAGCGCTGATCCCCGGTGCCGTACCCGTCGAAGCAAAGGTACCCGCCGGTCCGCTCAGCCGTGCTTCCAGGATCACATACTGCAGGTTTTCGTCCAATTGCCTGGTCACGCTGAGCTTGTATCTGCCGCTCTCATTACGCACCAGCGGCGCCACCGCCAAAGGCACGATGACCTTCACCGTCCCGCCGTCCACGGTCACCTTATACATCTGGCTGTCGGCATCATAAGCCCCGAGCGTAAAACTCCGCTCCACCGTCTCACGGCTCTGAGCAAGCAGGGCCTGCATCCGTTGTCGCATCCGATTGACCTGTGCCTCATGCGCAGAACGGGCATCGCGGATCTTTTGCTCATATTCCGCCCGGAGGGCAGCGATCCTTGCGGTGGCATCTTTCTTGCGCTGTTCAAATTGTGCCGTGGTCTCAAATTCACCCTTCACCGGATTGCTCTGCTGAGCGATCAAAGCATCCCGCTCCACCTCCAGAGCGGACGCTGAAAAGGGAATGCTCATCCAGGAATTCAAGGCAATAGCTTCTTCCCTGACACTGCCAAATACGGGATTGCAGAGAACAAACAACCCAATCAGTACAAAAATTACACGTCTCATAAAAAACCTCTCTTTGATAACAAGATAATCAGGTTTTCGATATACACTACTCACCTCTATAAAATCATTTGACGAAATCTCGTCAGGATATAATACTGGGCTATTATGAAGCACGCCCGATATGACCTGATCATACCAGTTCTGGCAGTAAAATTAGCATTGAAAACGCGGAACCCGTTGTTGTTGTTCCTGTTGTCCGGATTGTTGTTGTTGCGATTGGCAACCCGGCAGTTATCGGCATTGTTGTTCCAAGAACCACCCCGGAGATCCGTTTTATACATCATACCCTTTAGCATACAATTAACTTGCACTTTCTATAGTTGCACGTAAACTCAAAATCATCCAATACATTGTTGATTACTCTCTTGGTATGCCCTCCCAACAAAAAGCCTAAATGACCATTAAAGCTCTGAAGCAGAACCTTCAAATCAATATTTTTCACTTTGCTCTTGGCAATCAGTTTTCTCTTAAATCTCCTTAGGTTGGCATTACATATCTTTATCTGATTTGCTACGAGCCGAAAGCCCAGGAAGTTCAGCCCCTGCCCATTGGAACGTATGAAGTTTTTATTTGGATTTGGTTTTAGCTTTATCTGCTGTAAAAATCCAAGCATTTCTCTTTGAGATTCATGCAATGCTTCTTGAGTGTCAGCAAATACAACTATATCATCCATATAGCGGACATATCGTGATTGATGGAGATGTTCTCTGACATAATGGTCAAAAGAACTCAAGTAATAGTTGGCAAATACCTGGCTGGTCAGATTGCCAATGGGCAATCCCCTCGATCTGATCATATCAATCAAGTCATCTCCCTCATATGGATCGTAATACTGCATTCCGCTATCGTAGGTATTGAGCAGGTCTCTGATCAGAGACAGCAGTTTTTGATCTTTTATCTTTCGCATCAGAAGATCCATTAGAATGTCGTGATCGATCGTATAATAGAACTTCGAAATATCCAGGCGATAATGGTACCTACTATTCCTATACATATAAAAAGCCCGCTTCAGCGCACGGTGCAGTCCCTTCCCATTACGGCAGGCATAACTGTCAATAATCAGGGTCTTATCCAGTATTGAACCAAGGATATTGCATATTGCATGATGAACTACCCTGTCTCTAAAGGGTGCTGCCATTATCAGTCGCTCCTTGGGTTCATATATCATGAATCTATGATATGCCCCAAATACATACTCCTGATTCATTAGTTTGCTCTGGATATCGAGCAACTCGCTCTCCCAGTAGTAATTGAACTCGTCTATCACATTACTGCTCTTGCATTTCTTGGCTTTGCGATAAGCGCTGAGAAGGTTGTCCCATTCATATATCCGCTCGTACAAATACCCGTATCTTTTCATAACTCAATCCAAAGATTTGATCCAGCCACCCAGTTGTTTGCCGATGCTTTCAATCTGAGAAATGAATGAATGATGTCTCTTTGAATCAATCAACTTCAATTCATAAACCTCCCTTACCAGAAACCTGATAAACTCTACCTCAATATTGGCTTTCTTGAGCAATAGCGATTTATCGGATGTAAACTTCGCCTCGATCAGCAGTTTATGCAGATCATACAAGGCGTTTTCGATCCTTAAGCCCAATCCGTATCGATAATTCCGCGGAAAGGTCTGAAGAGCCAGCCCATACCACTTCATCAGGTTGAAACTCTCAAGTATGATCTTGATTTCTTCCATTTTTCTATCTCGCGGTTCGATGGCTACGCCATCGAACCAAGGGTAAAAGTGTAAAAGGACAAAGGGTAATCATTTAATAGCCCTGAAAACGCGGAACCCGAAGTCGTTGTACCTGTGGCCCGGATTGTTGTTGAAGCGAATGGCAACCCGGCAG
>VGPI01000214.1 GCA_016875595.1 Candidatus Cloacimonadota bacterium | reverse complement strand
CCTTACAAACAATCGAGTTAGTAGCCCGCTTTCGCAGGTGATCGGGGCGTTGTGCACCCGGCTCAGCGGCGGCATTGGTGCTGGAGCTGGTTCGGGCTCTTTTTTTTCAATTGACAGATTGCCAGACAATAAAAACAAATGGTCGTTTGGATGATATATGAATGAACAGAAAGTGAAGATACTGGTAATTGACGATGAACAGAGCATTCTGGATCTGATCGGTCAGGTGCTTTCCGAGCGGGAAGAATACGACCTGCTATTGACGGATGATTCCCAGGAAGCCCTGAGCTTGCTCCGGACCGAGCGTTACAATGTAGTCATCTCGGATATCCGGATGCCTGATCTGGACGGTTTGACCTTACTGGAAGAGATCACTCAGATCGATGGCAAGATCCCGGTGATCCTGATGACCGGATTCGCCGAGACGGAGATCATGCAAAAGGCGATCAAGCTGGGGGTTTACGACTTTCTGCGCAAGCCCTTTACCCTGAGTGAATTGAACGTCAGCGTACGCCGTGCGGTACAGAAAAACGGTCTCCTCCTGCAGAACGAAACATACAAGACGCATCTGGAAAATCTGGTGCAGCAACGGACACTGGAGCTTTTTGCCGCCAAAAACCAACTGGAAAGGAACTTTCTTAACACCTTGAACGTGATGGTGAATACTATCGAGGCGAGCGATAACTATACCCGCGGACATAGCGAGCGCGTCACCGTGATCAGCATGCTGTTTGGCAAGCATATATCCCTGACTGGCAATGAATTAAAGATGTTGAGGATCGGCTCCCTGTTGCATGATCTGGGCAAGATCGGCATTTTCCAGCATATTTTAACGAAGGAGGTGTCGCTATCGGAGGATGAATTCACGATGATGAAGGAACATCCGGTCATCGGCGCCAAAATAGTCCAGCCCATCGGCTTTCCCCAGGAAGTGGGCGATATCATCCTCCAGCATCATGAATGGTGCAACGGCGAAGGATATCCCCATGGGATCGCTCTCGACCAGATAAGTTACCTGGCAAGGGTGGTGTCGGTTGCCGATGCCTTCGATGCCATGACCAGCCAACGCCCTTACCGGCAACGGCTCTCTCATCCGGGGGCACAACAGGAGATCGCCAATCAAGCCGGGATTCAGTTCGATCCTGTTCTCAGTAAGTCGTTTGGTGAACTGTTGCCCAATATCTCACAAGCCATCAGAAGTATAGAGGATACCCGGTCGATCCTGTTTCAGAAGTTGTAAGTGGCAGATGTAACGGTGTTATAGATACTATTGCGGGAATGTCGGGGCGTCGCTAACCACAGTGTTGATAGTGCCGGTCTCCAATTGGATCGTGGTCTCGACATACGGATGGTTGTCCTCTTTTTTTTCTTTGCCCAGCGCAACGAGCACGACTACATTGCTTCTGGCTCGTTTGATCCGGTATTCGCCATTGTCATTGGACAGCATGAACACGCCATCACTATTAACTGCAAAGCCAAGTATGGAAGATACAGCAGACTCCGTGACCACAGAAGTGTTCATGCCCGCCCCGCCCATCATCTCCGGCATCTTCCAGTATTGCAGAACCAGAGAGCCAAAGTATTGCAATTCGGAGCTCAAGGCAGACCGGTTGGAATTGTAGGCGTTGGTGCCCAACATAGCGATGCCCACAACGATCGCGACCCCTACCAAGATCACTACCAGCGCTACAATCAGTAACTGCTGCATTCCCATTGGGCATCTCCTTCAATCAACTCGGTACCAAATACCTGATCCATACGGCAGGCAATTTACGTACCAAAAGCGGAATTAATCAGCAAGTGGTCTCTATCATTCTCAAAAAGTGTTTAATAGCATGCTTTCAGGCTCATAACGGTCTAATCAACAGGATCTCATCAGAGCCAGAAGGCAGTGATACTGTGGCAATAATGTCACATATTTGGCATAGCTGTTGCATTCAAGCACCAGAGACAGGAGCTCAGTGCAGGTCGATATTAGCCGGACTATCTCCCAGATAAGTGCCAAGATAATCGGTTGTATCCCGCTTTGTGGTTGTTTTGGGTGTGGCTTGGATGGCGGGATGGGGGCTGGCATCATCCTCCGGCAGTGAATTCTTGATCCGCAGGAGGCGGGTGCGAATGGAATCTGGCTGGGTTTCAGGCACCTTGGTTCGAATCGCGATGCTGTCCGGCTTGCTGCTTTGAAAGAACTCCGGGGTCTTGAGATAGCCCTTCTGATATGAATAGTACAGGATCAATGCCAGTATGATGGAGAGAACTGAGATCAGAAGGCTCCAGAGGAAGTTGGTGGAGAGCATGATCCGCTTTTCCCTGGGGAGAGTGGGCGTCTTGAAATCCTGTCGGAGGTCTTCGGGATAAAAGGAGGAAAATGCCTGCATAACGCTATCCAGATCAGCATTGAGGTATCTGGCATAACTGTAAACAATGGCACGGGCAAAGCCAAAGTCACCCAGATCATGAATCTGGCCGGCTTCGATTAGTATTAACTGGTCCGGACGGATGCGGATCTCGTCATAAATCTCCCGATGCGAGATGCCGGCGCTTTCCCGCAGACCTTTCAGATAGGAGCCGAGGTCTTCCACTCGTATTCTCCGCTAAATACCCGTTCTGCCGTGCCGGTTATCCACATTATCCCGGTGGCGGCATCAAATCTGACTCCGACACTGCCCCCGGGCATCTGAATCTGACTTTGGATTTTTAGCTTGCCTGTGATGATCCCGGCAAAGGCAGCACTGGCAGCACCGGTTCCACAAGCCAGGGTAGCGCCCACGCCATTTTCCCAGATCAGCATCTCGCTTTGGGTATCGGATAAGTAGCTGATGAAGTGCACGTTAACGCCGGTATTAAACGCTGGGTCGGACTGGAGGCGGGATGCCTGCGCGAGGATGGAGGGATTGTTCAGATCATCCGTTTCAACGATAAAATGCCGGTTTCCGGCATCGATATAAGTGCCCTTCCAGCCCTGAACGCACATATTCTCCCGGATAAGCTGCGGAGCGGCGGTCTCTGCTTCGATCAAGAGGTGTTCTCCGCCCTGAATCACCCTGGTATGTTTCAATCCGGAATCGGTGTTGATGGCGAATTCGTTGAGGTCACTTACTTCGTGTAGAAGAGCAGTACAACAGCGTAACGCCGAGCCACACATCTCCGCCCGGCTGCCATCGGCATTATAGATCAGCATGCGTGGCGGTGAGGCGATCTCCGCTGCCAGGATGACCAAGCCATCGGCACCAACGCCAA
>VGPI01000213.1 GCA_016875595.1 Candidatus Cloacimonadota bacterium | reverse complement strand
ACCGCATTATCCTGAGGCAGAACAGTGTACACCGTATCAATGACAGCGCCACTGCCGTCATAGGCGAAATAGCGATAATCGTCCAGATCCAGAGAACTCTTGATATCACGGTTGCGCACGGCATTGAAAGCAAGTATGTAACCATGGTCGGTGCCCAACTGGATGCGGGCAGCAATGGCTTCCTGACGGAAAGTGCCGGTATGACGGAGTGAATCACCGTCCAGGAAGGAAGAAGTGGTCTTTCTCACCATTTCGCCATGCGACCAGGAAAGCGTCAGAGCAGGAGAGTGTAAACTGGCAAATAAGCCGCGGACATTACGGTTGCGGATGGTAAAATGACCAAAATCAGGGGAGTAATCCCCGGCAACGACATCGATATAAGGGATACTCAAGCCGATGGTATAGCGGTTCACCGGTTGTTTGTTGGTCTTTTCCAGCGATGAGACAAAGAGATTGGTCTTCAGATCAAGTATGCCGTAGCTGCCATAAAGATCCAGTGATGATGATGCGTCGTCCCGGGGATCGCCATAGGTGAAGGCGGAGCTGTCTGCACTGCTTCCATAATAATTGGTGGTGACGTTGAAATTGCCATAATAATCAAAGGGTAAAACAAAACGTTTCTTGCCCTGTGATACATTGGCCACCCAGGTCGGGGAATGGACGCTTGTACCATCTTTCAGCTTGGCGGTGATAAAGGCAGTGATCATCCCCGGTTGGGGCCTGTCCTCCCGGTAAGTAAGTGCCGCCTGGGTGACGGTGGCACGATTGGTGACGTCTTTGCCGTTGACTATCAGACGGAGAGAACTCAGGTCGATGGCGTTCATGATCTCGTACCAGGAGATGGCAACGATATACCCGTCATCCGAGGTGATATCGGCTTCGTCACTGACCCGGACAAATGCCTTTTCCAATCTGCCCGTCTTATTGGCGGATTGAATCTTGTAGGCGTATTCCTCCGGTTGCAGTTCCGGACTGGTGATCACAATGCCATTGCCCAGCTCAAATTCAAAATAATACTCCACTCCATTGTAGGGGTTTGGCAGACGGGGAATGGAGGCAATGAACCACTGGCTGCCGGTGTATTCGAGGCGGAGTGTCTCCTTTTTCCATTTTTTGGTGCTGGTCACTCGCCAGAATACGTATCCCTTGCTGATCTGTTCGATCCCGTCAACCACCTGGAGGCGCAGTTCTGTCACTTCGTCCAGGTTCAGCACAGCAGGGGGATTGTGGGAAAAGCTGACGCTCCAGAGGGACAGACCCACCATCAGCAATATAACTATCAGTATGCAATACTTCATGTTTGATCCCTCCTGATCCGATCAGAACCGGACTTCGACGTATTTGATATTGCCCAGTTCATCGGTGAACTGGATTCTCATGGATCGGGGCTGAGTTTCGCGCTGGGATTCCATCTCCAGCCGTTCTGCCTCGCTCAGATCATCATCCGAGCTTTCGACCACATCGAGCGAGCCCTGGTCATCGGACTTGGCGGTTCTGCCGGACGGGACTTCCGCCTCCCGGTTCGTGACGGTATTCTTAACCAGCACGACCCCGTCGGTGACGATGATCAGTGTCAGGTAGTCATCGATGATCTTGGTCAGAAAGTCGGTGCCTTTGACCGACGCCACCGTGGTGGGCGTTTGCACGGTATAAGATCCGCCTCCGCTTCTGACAGAGGAATTGGCGCTGCCTCGGGAGACGGTGGTGTTTTTATTCATGTTATTGCCGACTACGGCAGCATTGATCCTCACCACGGAATTGGAGAATATCTTCACGGTGGAGGAGCCATCCAGATACTTCACGGCGGCAAAGGACTCGCCTCCGGTCTTGATCTGATCGTTATTGAAGACCATATCACCGGTCTTGAATCTCACCGGTTTATTATTGCGGACCAGTTCCACTTTACCTTTGGAAGCAGAGATGATGGCGACCGCTTCCGTAGCCGGCAGCGCTCCCAGGATACCCAGCAGCAGTATAGCGATAATCAATATTCTGTTCATCTTCCACCCCCTAATTCACGATCTCAGCTTCGATCGCTTGACCGATCAGCGAATTGAGCATTTCCAGCGCATTTGGTCCCGTTTCCAGACGACCGTTGTAGATCACCGTTCCCGTCGGTCTCCATCCGCTATTGAGCAGATTGAGGATCAGCGGATTATTGAGCAAGCTCAGGAGGGTGAAAAACTCGTTTTGCCGGTCATCGGTATCGGAGGAGGCACTGTATTGGAAGACATACCAATTACTCTTGACCACACCAGCCGATCCCAGGGATCTTCCGCTCAGGGGATTGGTCTCGGTAAAGAGCGTGCTGCTCACCTGCCAGGCATAGTAATGGTTATCCCGATACGGCAGAAAATCGCTGAAGGAATTGCCGGTCATCGGTGCCGGATTGCCATAGAGCAGGGTACCCGAGGTCTCGATATTGCTGGCGGTGGGTGCGTTATTGGGCGGAAATTCCTTGATCATCAGGTTGAAGGTATTGAACGGAGTAAACAGCGCATTCCACAGATATCCCGTGGGGCTCATCATCGGCGGCACTCCACCCATCGGACTGCCCGGATAGACGGCATAGATATTACCGATATTCTGGACGGTGATGGAGAAAGCGGTCTCGGAAGCCCAAGCCGGAGCGCCGGTACGCTTGACCGCAATACCGATGGTGATCGTTCCGTCCGGGAAAAAGCCCGACAAGACGGCATTCTTGAGCAAGTTGCTGGCGTTGATGATATCCTGCAGGTCAATTGCCGCATCCAGCTTTACAAAATGGGTGCTGGACTGGTTGGTGATCAGATCCCGGTTACTCAGGTAAAATGAACCATTCGCCGGTATGCCCATCCCGTCTTTGGTTCGGAAGCCAGCCGTTACCAGGGTATTGCCATTCCACAGGACTCTTACCTGCAGATCGACGGGATAGGACTCATTGAGCGTGTTCCTGATCTCCAGCGTGGTCAGCAGGGGCTGATTGTGTGGCGCAAAGGGATCGAAACTCGTGGTATAGAGCATGTTGACATTCAGCGACGCCGGTGTGAAAGTCGCCGTTAATCCTCTGTTCTGAGCAGAAGCAGTCACTGCGATCAGGAGGACTAAAACCATCAATAGAACGTGTCTCATAGTGTATCTCCTTAATGTGTTTGATTGAATGTAATCTGAATTATCCGGTCCAATAACTGACCAAAGTCCATCCCGGCAGCTTTTGCCGCCATCGGTGTCAAGCTCAGTGCAGTCATGCCGGGCATCGTATTGACTTCCAGA
>VGPI01000212.1 GCA_016875595.1 Candidatus Cloacimonadota bacterium | reverse complement strand
TCCACTGAGGAGATCGAGGATGCGATCAAGGTGATCTTTGCCCGCAAAGGCGAAGTCATCGTCGAAGCCAATCTGCGTGCCTTAAATGCAGGGATCACGGCTATTCAACCCAACATATAACGACAACATATCGATGCACATACCAGCCGGGGGGAGGGAGCTCTTCCCGGCACTGGTATTTGTGTCTGGCAAAGGTATGTTTTTTGCATGCTTTGTTTTATAGAAGCCATCACTTCCGATCACTCTTTATGGTGATAAAGGAGAGAAGAACATGGGAACACGCCACCTGCTGATCCTCTTGATTCTGTCCGTCATGATGTCCATATCTGCCACCGGATCAGTCCGATATGAAGTGATTGAGGACTTTGAAAGCGGCTCGATTCAGCTCTTTTCCTGGCTGAATGAGGATATCGCTCCCAATGCCTGGCAATTGGATTCCTCCGTCACCAACAACGGATCCCTATACTCCCTCAACCTGACCGGCAATACTTGGAAACAGCAGTTCATCACTCCGGTTGTGATCGACAGCGGAGCCGTTATCAGCATCGCCGCCCGCACCCAAAGCGGTGCCAGAGTTCAGGGTATCGGCTTTTCGGACGGGATCAATGTCCTCTTCTATTCTCTTTCCGGCTCACTGGTCGTCAATATCGATGAGTGGATCAATGTCTATCAGGGTGCCTTTTCCCACAATACCTGGAACACCTTTCATCTGCCCCTCGCCGATGACTGGTATGCCTTCTTCGATTATCTGCCCCTGCTCACATCCATCGTATATATCAACGATCTTGATGGCGTTTCCGCCCGTTCCATCTGGTTTGATGACATCGTCAATATCACTTCTGATCTGCCTCAGGCGCCACATGTCACAGTAAGTTATACTATCACTCAGAACAGATGGCTGGACTCGGGACAGCGTGTGGTGGGAGTGCAATTTTCCTCCTTCGTGGTCGATCCGGATAGCGACGTATTCACTTACCAATGGGACTTCGGGGACTCCACGTTCAGTGCCCTGCCCAATCCCTATCATAGTTACACTGTGACGGATGCCCATCCCTATCGCGCCTTTCTCCAGGTTACCGATATATCCGGGAAAAAGGGCTACGCCTCTTGCCTGATTGATATTGATGCCGGTGAGAGCCACCTGCCCGTCCGCATGAACTTTGTCGGCGATATCATGCTCGCCCGTCGGTATGAGCAAGTCGGAGGCATTATTCCCACCCAGGGTGTGAATGCCATATTCACTCCCACCAAACCATATCTGGGCGATGCAGCCGATATCACCGTAGCCAATCTCGAGGTTGTCCTCTGCAATGTCGGCACCGCCCACCCTACAAAATCCGTCGTCTATCGTGGCAGTCCCAATAACATATCCGGACTGGTCTTTGCCGGCATCGATGTTGTAACCACCGCCAATAATCACTCTGTCGATTATGGTCTTCTGGGTTTGCAGCAGATGCAGGGCTTGCTCGATCAAGCCGGGATCATCCACAGCGGTGCAGGTGCCAATTCCTACGAAGCATATATGCCCGTATTTTACAATAAGCACGGGCTCAATCTCGCTTTCCTCCGTTCCTCTGACCGCGACGGCTCTTACAATAACGCCCAGCCCTATTTGCATGCCGGCATCAACAAACCCGGCTTTGCCAATATGACCCCCTATTACATATCGCAACAACTCAATGCCGTTCAAGGAGTTGCCGATCTCAGAATTGTGGAGATGCATGGCGGGAGTGAATACTCTATTACCCCGGGTGCCAATTATGATAAATCCCCCTTCCTCTTTGACTATCCTGATACTGACGAGCAGACGCCCCGCATCGACGTCCCTCATATGTGGGATCGTGATATCAGGCAATATGCCATCGATGCCGGTGCCGATCTGGTCATCGTCCATCATCCTCATATCATCCACGGGATCGAGGTCTATGATGGCAAGGTAATCGCCCATTCGCTCGGCAATTTCGTCTTTGATCTGGATTACCCGGAATGCTATCCATCCATGATCCTCTATGCCGATGCCGATCATAACGGTTTCAGCAATTTCGAGGTCATGCCCATCTACATCCAGAATTACATCCCAGTTCCCGCTACTGGCCGGCTGGGGATCTACATACTGGACTACCTGGCGCGCCGTTCCAGGGAACTGGATTCGGTCTTGCGCGTGGATAAGAACTATCATCGAGGTCAAGTGATCCTAAATCCTGCCCAGACCTTCGCGTTGGCAACGGCACATGAGATCCCCGCTCGCTTGATCCCTCAAACCAATAATACCTATCAGACCGCACCGATCAAACTTCCACGCCTGGGCAGCATCTCCTCCGTCGATGGTGTGATCCCCTCCTTTGGTGCGATGGTTCGGCTCGGCAGAGAACACCACTGGTTCGGTGGGTTTGAAAACGAGGGCTCACCGCTCTGGAATCCTACTTTCGATACTGTCACGTTCTTTGACGGATTACGGTCAGCACGTCTGCAGACCACGACCAATGGTCAAAACGTGACCTCCACCCTTACCCAACGCATCCGGATCTATGACAATACCCGTCCTTTCACACTTAATGGCTGGATCAAGACCCGCGATGCCTCCAATGCCAATATCCAGATCCGCTTTTACAATACCAGAACCGGCAGCCAGATCAGTTCCGTCAATCTTTGTGACGGCGTCAACAGCACAGTGGACTGGACTTACTATTTCAAACATATCACCCTTCCCTCCAATGCCAATTATTATGATCTCGTCTTACGCGTCACCGGCAGTGGCAGCTTGACCCAGGCATGGTTTGATAACCTCAGTGTGATCGAATGGCAGAACTGGATTGATTCCACGACCCTGAACGATATCCCACATCCCAATGATTTCTACTGGATCCAGGTGGAGACCGATCACAATCCCAAACAGATCCGCATCCGCTTCACCGAAACGGAATACCGTCCTGACTTTCAGATCCCTACTCCTTCCGCAGCTTCCAATCCTCTCCTCGATGTTAAGACCTTTCCCAATCCCTTCAATCCCGATGTCCAATTGGAGTTCTCCCTTGTCACATCCCAGGTCTTGGACATTGCCATCTATAATCTGCGTGGACAAAAAGTCAGGCAGATCTGCCAGGATCTGATCCCCGCTGGAAAGCACAGCTTCGTCTGGAACGGCAGAGATACAAACAACTGCTCTGTGGCATCAGGTGTTTATCTCGTCCGGATCAAAGCCGGAAAGGATACCCAAACCCGGAAGATCATGCTGCTCAAATAGTCCATTTTCCTGCTGGAGTTTCCTG
>VGPI01000211.1 GCA_016875595.1 Candidatus Cloacimonadota bacterium | reverse complement strand
CATCCTGGTGCACGCCCTGCAAAGCATCCATGACCCAGCTCGATCTATTGCAGAAGAAATACGACTCTCTGACCGTGGTCGTTATCTCCATAGATGCTCCCAAAGATATCAGTAAAGCCAAGAATTTCCTGAAATCGAAGGGCTTCGGCTTCATCGCCCTGTTCGATACCGAAAAACGCCTGGCTCAGCAACTGAACGTGACCAATCCCCCTCACACCTTCATCCTTGATAGTGAAGGCCGGATCGTCTATTCTCATGTGTCTTACAAAGCGGGGGATGAAGCGGAATACGAGGAGCAGATCATTGCCCTCCTGCCTGTCCCGGAGGATCCTGATCCCTTGCCTGAATCCAGTTTACCCGGAGATTGCCAATGAAGTGGCTCTGGTTGCTTTTTCTGCTCTTTTCCCTTGCCTTATCCGCGCAAAACACGCTACAGGTATCAGGATTGAATGAAGCCCAATTCATCTACCGCACGGCGCTGGATTCCCTCAATGCCTATTTTCGGGATGCCTTCGCTTTTCGTCTGGCATACCGTAACTTCCAGTTCGGGATGAAATTCGTTGCCGAATTGCCCAAGTATTCCACCAATCAGAGCGAGCAGATGGCAGAACTCGATCCCAACCGGTTGTCGATCGGCTGGAAAGAACTCTACGCCTCTTATGAGAAGGATGGTCTGCTCTTACGGGCAGGAACCATTGAAGAGAGCTTTGGCATCGGCATGACCTTCCGCAGTTGGGAAGACCTCGAATTTGATCAGGACAACCGAGTGGAAGGACTGATCTTGCGCCGTGACGGCGACCTCAAGGTAAAAGCGCTGTACAGTGCGATCCCCAATCAGAATCAACCCGAGCGACTTGATCTGGCTTATGGCGGCGATCTGTTCTTGACTGCCTATGAACCGGTACATCTGGGCTTTAGTGCACTCAGTTACCGCCGGCTGACTCCGCTTAATCGCTACAATCAGCAGGATGTCTTTGCGATGCGTTCTGCGGTGAATCTGGGCTACCTCGATGCCTATGCCGAATACGCGGTCACCGAACTCTACCGCAATGCCCCCACCAATTACGACGGCAATGCCTTCTATGCCAATATGAACCTATATCCCACCGGTCTTCCCGTCCAGTTCGGTGCTGCTTACAAACGTTACGACCGCTTCAATTTCCGCTTGCAGGATCTGCCCACCGCCAATCATCACAACCAAACCCTGGCTGATGATCAAAACGCCGGTTTGGACGAAGAAGGCCTCCAGGGTTGGATCGCCTGGACGATCAATGACCAATTGACCCTTAACTTTGACTATGCCGAGGCATGGAACAATGACCAGGATAAGCGGATGAATGACTTCTGGTCAATGCTCCGCTATGACTCCGGCTCGAAACAGATCTCTCTGGAATATTCCCACGTGGAAAAACTGGATGAAGCAAACAGCAAATGGCAGTTGGAAGCGGCTCCCACGCTCCACGTCTTCTTGCCTATCCTCGACCATCCGATCGGGTGGCAGGCGGAATACAAGTACGTCGAAAAGACCCATTTCGATCGCCGCCACATCCATTATGAACCACACCTCCAAGCGGAATTGACCCTGGGTAAATTCGCCCTGGCTGCCGGTGTTCAATCTTGGTGGAGCAAGGATAAAACCCTGATGAGCGCCCGTTACCAGGCGAATATTGAAGTAAAATACCACCTGTATGAGCATAGCGAGCTCAGCATTTTTGCCGGCGAGGAAGCCGGCGGCAAGGTCTGCCGCAATGGCATTTGCCGGTTTGTAGCACCTTTCCAAGGCATCAGAGCCGAACTTTCCACCCGTTTTTAGATCAGGAGACCCCTATGAATAAATATCTACTGCTTCTTCCGCTGATAATTCTGACCCTCTCGTTGTCAGCCGAGCCCAATTTCTACCCCTTTACCAATATCGCTGAACACTTCGCCTCGCTGGGCTGTCCCACCTGCCTTGATGCCCTTGCCGGGGTCAACAGCGTTCATGATCAGTTACACAACGGCGAGTTTGTCAGTGCCCGTCACTACATCCAAAGCGGTGACCTCAGCTATCCCGGGGTGGATGACCGCTTTGCCTATTACAATATATTCAGCACACCGGTGATGATCTTCAATGGTAAGGTCAAGGTCTTTGGCGGCGGAGACAATGTCATCAACGGCACCGCTTATATCAATGCTCTCAAGGCAACCCGCTATTGGGGATCACCGCTGAAGGTCGAGATTGCAAACTTCAATGCCTCCTCCGGAGCGTTGAGCGGAACGGTCCACAATCTTTCCCCAGCGCTTGATCTGAGCAATGCTGATATCGTCTTCCTGCTGGCGGAAAATAACCTCGGCACCAATATCTCCCGCGCTATCCGTGCCTTTGCTGTCAACGACTTTGCCATCAGTGGTCAGGGCACGACGGTGAACTTCAACCACAATTTCACCCTCGACCCCACTTGGACTGCCGCCAATCTGTGGGCTGCGGTATTTATCCAAAGCGAATCACAGACGATCCTGCAGACTGCCACCACATTACCTTTACCGGATCTGCATGTCAGAGCCGCCTTCGATTGGGATCCCGGTATCATTCTGCCGGTGGGTTTCCATTATGAGTCCCAGCCGATCCATTTCTTCAATCTTGGACTGGCTCAGACCTTTATCTTCCAGATAGTAGTGGATTCTGCCCCGGCAAACTGGTATTTCAATTATTGCGATGAGGATGGCGCCTGTTTTCCTGGTTCCATTCCCCGTCCGGTAACGCTTGCCAACGGACAGAACACCTCCTTCCACCTCAATATCCTCGTCGGCGACAGTGGTGTGGCAAATTTCTACTGGCTGATAACTGCCCCCGGCATGCAGGATTACAAGGTGTATTTCACGATTGCCACCGACGACGTGTCCACTCCCGGTGATTCCGGAATGATCAGCCCTCCCGTCATCAGAGCGGTCTCCCCAAATCCGTTCAGTGGTTCCACCCGGATCAGTTTTGATCTGCCCAAAGGCGACCGGATAAAAGTGGAGATCTTCAATGTCCGGGGACAGCATATCGCTACGTTGACGGATGGACGCTACGCTGCCGGCAATCACGAAATGATCTGGGATGGAAAGGATAAGACCGGCAAGACCGCACCAACGGGAGTGTATTTCTGCCGCTTGACCACGCCAGGTACCTCCGTGACCCGCAAGATCCTGCGACTGTAGTGACTAAAAGGGAGCTGAGGTTTTCGCCCCTGTCGGGTCTGTTGCAAAAGCGCCGCTTGTCTATCCTCATGTGCAGGGGTTCCGCTGCGCTGCACACCCTGCC
>VGPI01000210.1 GCA_016875595.1 Candidatus Cloacimonadota bacterium | reverse complement strand
GGAGATCTGGCAAACATTGGTGAGCCTCTTTGTATAGCCATTGTATTCTTCTTCCGGAATGGAATCCTTATTCAAAGCCCGGTCAAAATACCCCTCCGGCATAAGATAGGTCACGAGGTGGGCTCCTCTTTCGAGATAAGTATGGATGTCATTCAGCAGATTGCGCTTGTTATGCTGGTACATAACTCCGGTGAAAATGGTGATCAAGATCAGATAGACCGCGATCAGTAACAGTAGTAACTTGACAAAGTATTTACTCATGCGATCTCCCGTTGAGCCTATCTAAAGTTTCGTCCGCCCAAGACCTACTCAGCCCGATAAACTCAGCGCTTAGGCGCTGGAAACATGACTCGTCCAAAACACCTGTCCATTCATCCATAAAGAACTTCTTAAATTCCACCGCCGGAGCTATAACCCGATGCGGATACATCTGATGCAGCCAGCGAACGAGATGACCGCCGGTGAATTTGATATCCGTCCGGCAGTCGAGAAACCCAAGCGTAGGGTCGCTATCCTTCAGCATTTCCTGCAGACGCATCAGATAAAAGAGCTGATCCCGGGGTATATTACTCGAGCCGAGATTGATATCAGGATTTTCCTGCTGTGCTTCCGGCGGGTGATTTATACCATGCCGGCGATGGTTGTAGGAATGCAGATCCAGGACGATCAGATACCGGTGTTTCCGCAACATCCGCTCGACCTGAAAAGCCAATAACGCATACCAGTCCCGGTAAGCAGAATGCAATTCCTCCACAAGACCCGCTGCCAGTGGTGTCTTCCTGACCGGCAGCCCCCAGCAATCATCCGGCAGCCGATAGACGCACTTGTCTTCGCGGCGATTCAGGTCAACGGCAAAACGGCTGGTGTGAACCACGATATGATTGGGATACTGAGCGGCGATCAAGCCCGTGTAGGGGTCTTCCTCCCTCAGGCGTTGCGCCGGACTGATCCCGCAGCTCTCCTCCAGTTCCGGAGGCAGATCATGTCCGTGATGGATGGCTGTAGCCACCACGGGGATATCCTCGCATCCGAAATGGATGATGGACTTGATCACAACTGCCAGGTCTCCATCATTCTGGTCAATTGACTGAGCATCTCAATATAGGCATAGATGCCGGCAGGATCGATCTCTTTCACGGCTTTGGTATAGATGCGGTTTAACGGTTGCATATCAAAGGCGGTCAGTGCATCTGCCTGTTGGATCAATTCCAGCGGATCGACCGGGATCGTCTGCTGTTTGAGGAAGAAGAAACCCTTGAGCACCGGCAGGATAGACATGGCGGAGCCCTTGGCGATGGTGGCGCAGTGCTTGGGTTTGGAGGCAAATTCCAGTCCCGCCAGACGGGTCAGCAACCATTTGCCTTTGAGTTCACGCTCCATCTGCAGGCGCACGTCACCGGCAGCGATATCTAACCCGGCAAGCAAGTCCTCTTTTACGTGCAGATTCTCGTAATCGGTCATGATATCAATGAATTCCAGCGGATAGGAATCGGTGGAATATTGGATAAACTCCCGGGTGATGATCAATGGCAGGGGCAGTTTCTTGCGGTTACAGTAGTCAGCGACCGGCTTGAGTGCTACAAAGAAGGGCTGCGGCTCTTTTTCATAGATCATGATGCAGCTCTGTTGCGGTTTATGAATGTCATAGATCGCCACTTGCAGGAGATTGGCGTCATTGACGTTCACTGCTGAGACAATGTCTTTACAACTGATGTTGATCATGGTGAGACCTCCTGATCGTATTTTTTGAGGTAAGCCAAGGCGCATTCCTTGGCAAGATTACGGATGCGGGCAATATAAGCGGCACGCTCAGTCACGCTGATCACTCCGCGGGCATCTAACAGATTGAAAGTATGGGAACAGCGCAGCAGATGATCATAAGCCGGAAAGACCAGACCATCCCTGAGCAGTTGAGTGCATTCCTGTTCATGATCGCCAAAGAGCTCAAAGGCGAGTTTAGTATTGCACCGATTGAAGTTGTAATCGGAGTATTCCACTTCCCGGGCAAAGAACAGCTCCTGATACAGCGTGGTCTCATTCCAGCGTAACTGGCGGTAATCATCCACGTTCTGGATGTACATCGCCAGTCGTTCCAAGCCATAAGTTAGCTCCACACTCACCGGAAAGACGTCGATGCTGCCCACCTGCTGGAAGTAAGTGAATTGGCTGATCTCCATACCGTCCAACCAGACCTCCCAACCCAACCCCCAGGCGCCCAGCGTGGGAGATTCCCAGTCATCCTCGACAAAGCGGACATCATGCTCGCTGATCCTGATCCCGATGGCTTCCAAGCTCTTCAGATACAGATTCTGGATGTCTTCCGGCGGCGGCTTGATGATGACTTGAAACTGGTAGTAATGCTGCAACCGGTTCGGGTTTTCACCATAGCGTCCATCTTTGGGGCGGCGGCAGGGTTGAGGGTAGGCAACGGCTACGGTCTTGTTACCCAGCGCACCGAAAAAGGTCGCCGGATGAAAGGTGCCCGCACCCATTTCCACATCGTAGGGCTGCACCAGATTACAGCCATACTGACCCCAATACTGCTGGAGGGTGAGAATGATATTCTGGAAGGTCATTGATTACTCCCTTGGATGAATTTTGCTTTGTCGATCATGGAGACCAATATCCGCCGCAGGTCGATGAGATCATCCACAGTGACCGGTTTGGTCACGGTTACCGCTGAAGATACGGGACAAGCGGTGCTTAGGTCACCGACCGGCGGTGCCGGTGTAGGGTTGCTCTCCTTATGTGACCTATCAGATCGGGTGGATTGGGATCCATCCCCGCGGTTTATCATTGGGGCGTCTTTCCCAGGCGCCCTATTACCGGCATAGGTCAGATCGAGTTCCGTCTGTTGTTGCATCGTCCTGTCGTCTTTTAGTTTCTTGCGGGCGCCTTCGATGGTAAACCGCTGGACATAGAGCATATCCTTGATCTTGCGCAACAGCAGGATCTGATCCTCGTTAAACTTCCGGATCCGGCCCTGTCCCTTCTTGGGACGGAGCTGGTTGAATTCCGTTTCCCAATAGCGGATGACGTAGGGCTTTACGCCGAGGAGGTTGCCAACCTCTCCGATGGTATAGTAATATTTATTCATATCTTACCTCTCGGGCGGAATGGAATCCGCCCCTACGGTTCCGTTGCATAAGCCGAGCTTGTCCGGGGGTGATGGGGGCGCTGATGGAAAGCGCCCCTACGGTTCCGTTGCATAAGCCGAGCTTGTCCGGGGGTGATGGGGGCGCTGAGGGAAAGCGCCCCTACGGTTCCGTTGCATAAGCCGAGCTTGTCCG
>VGPI01000209.1 GCA_016875595.1 Candidatus Cloacimonadota bacterium | reverse complement strand
AGATAATTGACAAGGATGCCGGGAGTAACGATCTGTTCGGGATCAAGTACTCCGCTCTCCACGATTTCATCGGCTTCGGCGATCACGCAGGCTGCGCTCATCGCCATGATTGGATTGCTGTTACGGGCAGTTTTACGGTAGATGAGGTTGCCTGCTTTATCGGCTTTCCACGCGCGGATCAGGGCAAAGTCGCCGGCAATGGGCATTTCCAGAATGTAGCGTTTGCCATTGATCTCCAGGACTTGCTTGCCTTCTTCAACCGTGGTTCCAATGCCGGTGGGAGTGAGAATCCCGCCCAGCCCGGCTCCGGCAGCCCGGACCCGCTCCATCAAAGTGCCCTGCGGAACCAGCTCCACATGTATCTCGCCATTGTTCATCTGATTCTGGATCTCTTTATTGGTGCCCATGTGCGAGACCTGGGCGGAGGATACCTGGTGATTGACGACCAGTTTTCCGACCCCGCGCTGCTCATAATCGGACGCGATAACGACGATATGCAGGTCTTTAGTATTTTCCCGGACCAACGCGTCAAGGAGGTCCTCCGCTGCTCCCACGGCAAGAAATCCACCTATTAGCAGACGGCTGTGGGGCTTGATCAGTTGTGCTGCTTCCCGTGCAGTGATTATCTGAGGCATGGGTGCTCCTTATTATTCCATCAGTTTGAATAGAGATATGAGCAGACGGACGCCAACCCCGGTAGCTCCGATGGAATACAGCCCGTTTTCCTTGTCCCTCCAGGCGGTGCCGGCGATATCAATATGGATCCAGGGTTTACCTTCGACAAACTCCCGGATAAACAGCGCTGCCGTGATCGCTCCGGCAAGAGGACCGCCGACATTCTTGAGATCGGCTACATCGGAGCGGAGCATCTCGCGGTATTCCTCATGAACCGGTAGCTGCCAGATCCGTTCACCGCTGATTTCAGATGCCTCGCGCAGTTTTTTCATCCACTCCTCGTCATTGGTAAATACTGCCGATATGCCGGGTCCCAGCGCAGCCATCGCCGCTCCGGTAAGGGTGGCAATATCGATCACTTTACTGGCATGCTCCCGCTCGATGATATAATGAACGGCATCGATCAGTGTGAGTCGTCCTTCGGCATCGGTATTGATCACTTCTATGGTTTTGCCGGCCATGGAACGAATGATATCACCAGGGCGGTAGGAACTGCCAGAGATCATGTTTTCGCAGGCGGCGATGATCGCCACGACATTGACCTTCAGGTTGAGCCGGGCGATGGCGGCCATGGTGCCGATCACTGCGGCGGCTCCTCCCATATCATTCTTCATGTTTAGCATACCCTGGGGTTGCTTGATACAGTAGCCACCGCTATCAAAGGTCAATCCTTTGCCTACCAGACCGATGCTTGACTTTTTTTCCGGATTGCCCCGGTAACGCATGATGATCAGACGGGGTTCACTGGCTGATCCGCGTCCCACTGCCAAAAAAGCGTCCATCTTCATGCGCCGGATGCGGTCCGGCATGATTATGTCGATGCCGAAGCCATAATCCAGTGCCGCTTGCTTGGCTGCTTCCGCCAGAGTCTCCGGGGTCATGACATTGGCGGGTTCATTGACCAGGTCCCGGGCTAACAGGGTCATTTCGGCATAAATCCTGCCTTCGAGGATGCCGTGGTTGAGGTGGCGCGTATTCTTATTGTCCAAAACGGCATGCACCGCTACCGGTGTGGGAGCCGGCGAATCGCTCTGGTACTTCTGAAAACGATAGCAAGCCAGCAGGCAGCCCTCCGTTATCACATGCCCCAAAGCCGTGTCTGAAAAAGGCATGGCATAGGGAAAGAACAGAAATACCTCTTTGGATTTGATCTGGATGGCGGCGCGGATACAACTGGCGATGAGGTTCCTGAACCGGTCAACCGTCAGATTATGGCGGTCTCCCAATCCGCAGAGTATTATCCGCGCCCCGCCCTTATGGCAGACATGATGAAGCGTTTTGATCGTATTGTACTTGAAATCAAAATTGCCTTCTTCAATAAAGGCATCCACGTTTTCAGCATACTCTGCCGGCAGATGTTCGAACGCTCCGCTTCCCTTGGTTTTATCGCCTAACAACAGGACGATGGTGTCCATCTTATCCGGGAGCTTTTTCGTTACATCGATCTTCATAATCCTACTCCTGATATTTTTCTTTTGGTCTAAAAATCTTCGGTTAAACTGAGATAATAGGTCGGTCTGGTAATGCGGGACAGATCGGTCAGCCAGGCAACATCAAGCTTGAGAACGACATAGCCGAGGTTGATCCGTGGACCGAATCCGTATCCCAGATAGATATCCTCCAGTTTATCGTCCCGAATCCCACGGAAGTGTTTGTTCTCGGTCCAGACCGTCCCGAGGTCAGCAAATATACTGCCCCGGATAGAGGTAAGTGTGATCGGTAAGGGGAATGCGATGGAGAGATAATCCAGAAGCGGATACCGGAGTTCAATGCTGGTCATCAGCTTCTTCTCTCCGCTGAGGTCCCCATTGTAGGCACGTACGCCATAATAACCGCCCAGATCGAACTTCTGAGGTCGCTTGCCGGTGCTGATACCGGCGATGGTTCTCGTGGCAAGGGCATAGCGGCGGTTAAACAGGGTATAGGTCCTTAGATCAGCATAATTGGTCAGATAGTCCATTTTTTGGGTGGCAAAGCTCTTACGAATAGTGTAGATGCCACGCCAGCCCAGCAGAGGTCCGGTCGGTCCATACAGGGCATTGTCATATACCAGCGACAAACCGGGTGCATAAACAAAATCATCCAGTTCTCGGATACCCTCGTCCCAGTTACCGTCTGAGTAATCACTATTCCATTGCCAGTGGTCGAGGTAGTATTTCCAGTTGTATAAGCGGTGATCCAGATCAACCCGAAAGAAACGGCTGAAGGGATAGCGGGTCAGGACATAGATCCCGGTCTCACGTTCACGTTCCCGGTAATAATCATCTTCCGGAGCCGGACGGGCGAGCCGGTAGATGGCCTGATCAAACAGATTATACACGCCGATAGCATAATCAATGCGATGCTTGAGATACAGGTAAGTAATCAGGATGTTCGAGTCCTTGATCCTGCCGGAGATACCCAGATCCATACCGATGGCATGATTGCCCATCAGGTCGCTCATCCCCAGTTCCAGATGTCCGAAGGTTCCTACCGAAGGAGAATATGCCAGCCCACCCCACAATCGATCAAGCGAAAAGCGGTTTCGATAGGGTTTGACGTACGGAATTACCGCCACGCTGTCCGGTTTGTCGTCCCAGCTGTAATCGCGCCTCAAGCGGAGAGAATCCTCCGCCGTC
>VGPI01000208.1 GCA_016875595.1 Candidatus Cloacimonadota bacterium | reverse complement strand
CTTCCCCTCGGCGGTCTTTACCTTTGCCAAATATATCGATGAGCAGCATGGGGGCTTGCCTTTGGATGCTACTTTTACCTCTGCCGAACTGTTGCACGGCTATCAGCGCGAGCAGATCGAAAAGACTTTTGACACTAAGCATATCGACGCCTATGGCTGCGGGGACGGGATGGCGGGCGCAAACCAGTGTGAGCTGGCTCGGAGCTATCATGTGAATATCGAGACCTCGGTCATGGAGATCATCAATTCCGCGGGCAAGGACTGCCAACCGGGAGAGGAAGGCGAAGTGGTGCTGACCTCTTTGCACGACTTTGCCATGCCGCTGATCCGCTATAAACCGGGAGATATGGCGGTGGTTGGAGAGGGAGCGTGTCCATGTGGAAGAACCCTGCCTCTGCTGAACAAGATCACTGGCAGAACTTCCGATCTGCTTGTCCTGCCCAATGGAAGGACGCTGAACGGTATCGCTGTGCCCTTTGCTGATTGGGCGGATCGGATCGAGAAATTCCAATTGTGGCACACTGCCCCCAGTGAGATCCGGTTAAAGATCATACCCAAACCGACCCTGTCCCAGACCGACCTTGATCATATCAACGAGATCATGATCCATCACCTGGGTGAAGGCATAAAATTCGGCGTTGATTTGGTAGATAGCATCCCATTGACCAAAGCCGGAAAATTCAAGTACGTGATCTCGCTGCTCAATAACAAATGAACAAGAGACCATTGACCATCATCTGCACTGCCCGAATGGGACATGGGACCTTTGAGGCGAAATTCAAGCCACTTGTGCAGCTTGACTCGATAGGGAGGATTGTGGTCGTCCGCAAGGACAAAGGTCCCGAGATCTCCAAATTGTCATATCGAATCCTTCCCTCGCTGTGTCGCAACCCTATATTGAATCTGATGATCACTCCATTTGTTCTGGTACGGGAAGTGATCAGACACAAAGCGGACCTGATCCTGGCATATCATTATCAACCGCACTTCTACTTTGCCTGGATCGCAGCTAAACTGACAGGTAAACCCTACATATTGGGACAGACGGGGACGGATATCCAGATCCTTGGCTCCCGGCTGATCAGGGGCTGGCTGATGCGGCATATATTACGTAATGTCCTGAGTTTTAACGTTCCAGGAACCGAGACCTATAAATACTGGCTGTCGAAAGGTGTGCCATTTGACCGGATCCGAGTCCTGCACAGCACCATCGATACCGATTACATGATCCCCCTGGAGATGGAGCGCAGGTACGATTTTGTCTTTGTGGGACGGCTGACTGAAGTCAAGCGGATCGATAAACTGATCCTGGCAAGCAGCGAACTGATCAAGGAATATCCGCAACTGCGCATCTGCCTGGTCGGGGACGGGCATTTGATGAAACCCTTGAAGCAAATGAGAGATGAA
Source organism: Candidatus Cloacimonadota bacterium (assembly GCA_016875595.1). Lineage (GTDB taxonomy): Bacteria > Cloacimonadota > Cloacimonadia > Cloacimonadales > Cloacimonadaceae > VGPI01. Next base: position 1,887 of record VGPI01000208.1, on the reverse strand, counting down.
TACGGCTTGCGGGACAATCTGGATTTCGTTGGTCTGCAAAGCAATATCCGGGATTGGCTCAATAGTGCTCATGCCTTTGTCATGATGTCCGATTCCGAGGGTCTCCCTTGTGCCATGATGGAAGCGATGAGCTGCGGCTTGATCTGTATCGCTCCGATGGTGAACAACATGGCGGATCTGATCAAACAGGGCGAGACGGGATTTGGATTTGATACATCCAATGTCGGTCAACTGACCGGTCTGATGCGCTTTGTCAAGGAGAACCGGGATTCTTTGAAGCAAATCAGGCAAAACGCCAGAGAACTCATTATAGCATGTCATTCTTTCAACAAAGCCAAGATAGAATGGAAACAGGTCATTGATCGTTACTGGGAGAGGGTTCCAGAGATTGACTGCGAATAGATACCAATGAAAGATCACGAACGCACACGAATAGGTTTACTGGGTTGGGAGATTGAACAGTAGGAGTGATTTCTCCCAGCGCCCTTTTTTTTATGAAAAATGGAACAAGGATTGGGCGGATCAAACGGATACCCGGATGGATTCGAAGGTATATTCTGCGTACTCCGGATCTACCTTGACCCCTTAATCGTATGATCCGTGTATATCCGTCTCCCCCGCCCTTCCGTGTAACTACTCCGTCCGTGGGTTCAACTAATAATGGAGATTGAAGAATGAAAAACAGGACGCCAACGCAGATAATCGCAGGATTATGGAAACGTCTCATGCATCATTTTGCCCGTCATTGTTTTCCGGGTGTGGTGAGGGTGTTTTTTCACCGCCTACGAGGGGTCCATATCGGTAGGAACGTGTTAATTGGGCTGGACGTACATATAGATGATGATTCGCCTCAAATGGTGTATATTGAGGATAATGTCTTTCTGACTACCGGATGTATGCTCCTAACCCATCAGCGGGATCTATCCACATATGGCAGAGGTAAGTGGATCGGTGACCAACCATTCAAGAAAGGAAAAATCGTTATCAAAGAAGGGGCTCACATCGGCATTGGCACCATCATCATGCCTGGTGTGACTATCGGCAAGGGGGCGATAATCGGAGCAGGTTCAGTAGTGACCAGAGATATCCCCGAGTACTGTGTGGCTGCTGGATGTCCTGCCAAAGTGATAAAGGAGTTCCTTGATGAGTTATAGAAAACCAAAATACCTTCCCAATTCAGTAGGTTTGTTCGTTCTCATCCTGATATGCTTGGTTTTTATCTTGAATGGATGCAGTGGGGAGGATAAGACCTACTCGATAAAAGGAAGAGTGGAACTTGTACCACTGGAGAAATACGGTGTTGAAGCTCCCAAGGACTTTACCGACGTAACTGTGTTGGTTTACCGGGCTGTTGCGATCGATCCCATAATCGCGGATCTGAATGCATCCTATCCCAATCATGGAGTTATCTTTGACCAGCACGTCGCATTCGATCACCGTCTGGCCACTCCTGTGGCTTCGGTGCTGACGACGGCGGATGGGCAGTTCGCGTTCAATCGACTTTCTGCCGGTCGATATAACTTAGTCGCTTACCGTGATGATTGGGGATTTAAGTACCTGTTGGATCTGAATGTACTGGATGATGTTAGTGGCCTCGTTATGCTTGTTACTCCGGTTATAGATCTACCACCACAGATAAGCTCAGATTTTCAGATGATTGATGGTGTGGTGTATCGCTCTACCGGAAATCTGATAGTATTACCAGATCAAGTATTGTCTGTGACCGGTACGAATAAGATTTTGTTAGCCCCAGGCTCCTCTGTCAGTGTATATGGAGGCATTAATACTACTGATAGCACTAATCTAACCTTTGTATCATCTGACAAGACTTACACTCATTCTCAAATTGAAGTTGAGAGGTATACTCAGATTGACTTGATTGGTGTT
>VGPI01000207.1 GCA_016875595.1 Candidatus Cloacimonadota bacterium | reverse complement strand
CTTTGCCCGACATCGCTATTGGCTTGCACCCGCCAATAGTAGAGGGTATATGGTTCCAGCCAGGATGGGGTGAAAGAAGTGGAGTTGATATTGAGTTGGTTGATAATGGTTGTGGAGAAGTCCGGCAAAGCCGAAAGCTGGAAGTTGTAGGAGGTGGCACCGGGCACTTCACCCCACAGGAAAGTGGGATTATTGGGCACGTTGACCGCTCCGTTCTCAGGATAGATGGCTAAGGGAGCACAGATCTCGCCGATGATGGAGAAGGGATAGTTATTGGTGTCGCTCTGGTTATTTGTCAGCAGGGTGACGCGGATAAAGCACTGATCGGAAGTATAATAGGGGACGCTCCAGGCGTGGGTGCCGCTGTTGGAGGTGCTATTGATGATAGTTTGCCAGTTGACACCATTGTCAACGCTGAATTCGATTTTGACGTTTCCAGTGGTCGTTTTGGCTTTCCAGGTGATATTTTTCATCAATCCGGTGAACCAGACGTTGCCCCGGCGGGGAGAAGTGACCTGGACATCGGAGACGACGACTTTGAAGGAGATCGTATCACCGGCAAAACCAATGTCATAGATATCCAGTCCGCCGGCAAGGTTGTTGCCGGTGAAACCATTGGGGACGGTGGTTTCGTTGATCTCACGCCGTCCGCTTTGTTCGGAGAAAAATGCTTGCGAAATAGTGCCATTGATGGTCGTGTTGGTGCCATTGGGACGGTAGGCATACATTTCATCGGGCGGACCATCGGCATTGCCTTGCTGACGAGTGTCGAGACGATAGACCAGCAAGCCCGAACCCGGCAGGGTGGAGTCATATATACCGTGGGGTTTACGGTATTCGAGCACATAGGATTCATAACTGCGCCAGGAAGAAATGCGATAGGCACTGTTGGTGGATGATGATGCCAGGGGTTGAAGCGTGTAGGTTCCCGATTGAGTGATCATTGGAGGAGTGGGCAACCAGTGCCCATACCGGAACTTCATCCAGGCGTTGGAGCTCTGGGGTGGATTGGTGTTACTTGCCATCAGATCCCAGACCCCGATCGGGGTGATCGTATTGTCATAATAGCGATAAAGATCCGGGGCACTGAGGGAATGGAACATCTCATGCGCCAGAACGCTGGCGGCGGAGCTGTAGAGGAATGACTCGAGCTGGAAATTGAAGTCCCAGACCTGAGCGCCATTGATATATGCAGCGACGCTGTACAAGACCCAGCGGTGAGGCCAGAGCAATTCCGCCCAGCCATCGGGCTGACCCTGAATGATGAAGCAGACGTTGTCCACAAAGCCATCGTCATCGCCATCGATATCAAGATCGGCAGGCACCATGGGGGCGATATAAGCCACGCAATTTGCCAGGAGCGTATGCTCCCGGTAGGTGCGTTCATCATGGTCATTCACATCGTAACCGTTGGGATTGGAAGCGGAGAGGGGACGGTAATAATTGCGGGGCAGGGTATCGGTGTAGGTAAGGATAACAGTGCCATTGGGAGGTGGGAAAAAGAACGAATCGATGGTCAGCTGGTCATAGGATGCCGTCAGGAAGTAATTCTTCATCGAATTGGCATTGAGTGTGTTGTTGTTAAACATGTTGTGATAGAATCCGATGGAATCGGCAAAGGGAGGATCATCGGCAAATTTGATGAATACAACCAGGTTATTAAACTGGCCGGTGGAGGGAGAACGAGCATTGTCATAGTTACGCATAGTGCTGTTTCGATCGTATTGGGCGGAAATTGCCCGGGGACTGAGATTGATCCCGGGCTGCAAGCCACGGGCTTGGGGTGAATCAGCACCAACCCGGCAGGTGGATGGGCTTACGCCATCTCCATCCTGAAGGGCATAGACATACCAGCCGTCTGGTTCTGACTTCACGATTGTATAGCCCTCGGCATCATGCAGCCAGTTGTGAAATTCGTCACCGCTGGCATAGATCTCGATCGGGCTGCCGTCGGGCTGCGTAAATCTGACCGGCATAGCTGTTACCGGCGCGGCATGGAGTCCTGCCAGGCCCAGCAAAGCCGTCAACAAAAGTACTACTTTCTTCATCATGTTTACCTCATAGTTACAATTGGGTCAGGAAATGGATGTGCAGAAAACGTTCCGATTACTCGGATAAATCGATAATTATCGTCACTGGCCCGTTATTGACCAGAGAAAGTTGCATGTATGCTGCAAATTTACCGGTCTGGACATACAATCCGCATCCCTGCATGCTCCGGACAAATTGGTCATAAATGCTTTCAGCGGCTTGGGGAGGCATCGCCTGGATGAAGTCGGGACGGTTGCCCCTCCGGCAATCGGCAAAGAGGGTGAATTGTGATATGATGAGTAATTCGCCGTTGATATCGGTGACGGAGCGGTTCATCTTGCCGTTCTCATCTTCGAAGATGCGCAATTGGAGTATCTTGCGGCACATCTTCCGGACTGTTTCGGCATTATCTCCATGCCCAAAACCAACGAGGATGACCAAGCCCTTGCCGATCTGACCATGGATAGTACCGTCAATGCTGACCGAGCCGCGATCAACTCTTTGGAGTACTGCCCGCATGTCAGTCCAAAATAAAACGGTGCACTGAGAAACACCCTACGTCATCAATCCAGATAGGATGGTCATTCGTCTGCGGAATGACGATCAATACCCGGGCGAAGGTGGCTTTTTTGTTGATAAACCCAGCGCTGATGCTTCCTCTCTTCCATTCGGAGCCACATGTGTTCTTTGCCGAGTAGTTGTTGGTAATTGTCCCGTCTTCCGCATAGGTCTGAAACCGGAGAAAGATCTCAGCACCATCGGGATTGGTGGTTTTTGCCGATGCCCTGATGTAATATCCATTCCAGGGATCGATCCGGAATGGTTCGGAGAGCAGGGTCAGCTTGCGTTGGGTATGGACGATCTTGAGCGATTGGGTACCGGTAACAAATTCCGCCGGATCGCTGGAGAGCACCTCTTGGGAAAGCAGTCCGCTGGGGTTGATGATCCAGCCAACAGGTATCTGGTTGATCTGTTTCGATTTGCTCTCAAATCCGGGATTAGTAACCAGATTGGGTTTATCGGCGGCATCGGATTCAAGAAAGAGCAAGGACGATCCCAGAAAACAGGACGTACAAACCAGGCACACCAAACATAAGAGCCAAAATAGTAATGTTCTCATTTCATGAATCCTCTTTCATTCAGATATTTCAGGACTACACCGACAGCGAGGCCATTGATCAGCAAACTGGAGCCGCCGTAGGAAATAAAGGGCAGCGGTATGCCAGTTGCGGGCACCAAGCCGATATTCATCCCGATATTGATAAACGCCTGCAAAACCAGCCAGGCGAATATTCCG
>VGPI01000206.1 GCA_016875595.1 Candidatus Cloacimonadota bacterium | reverse complement strand
CAGGGATTTATCCTTACCATCCAGATGAAACTGGTTAAATGGGGAGGACAAGGCATCTGCCAGAAAATCCTTCTGCTGCTCGATCAGATGCTTGTACTTCCGACGGGCAAAAGCAGGCAGCAACATGAACTGGTTGGGATCATCTGGTTTCTTCAGCATGTTTTGGGAATTGGGCTGCCGTCTCTGCACACCGCTGCGGGAATGAGAAAGACGGGTGGTAAGACGGATCATGATCGGCACATGGTATCTCTCGGACAATTCAAAGCCATAGAATGCCATGTCGTAACATTCCTGTTGATTGGACGGTTCCAGAACGGGGATCATGGCAAACTTGCCGTAGAAGCGGGAGTCCTGTTCGTTCTGAGATGAGTGCATTGATGGGTCATCGGCAACGATCACCAACAAGCCACCATTGGCACCGGTAAAGGCAGAATTCATATAGGGATCGGCAGCCACATTCAGTCCGACATGCTTCATGCAAGCCATGGTACGCTTGCCGGCATAAGACATACCGATCGCCGATTCCAATGCCGTTTTCTCATTGGAGGACCAGGTGCGATGGATACCGGATTCAATCGCCTGTTTGCTCTGTTGGACGTATTCCATGATCTCTGTGGAGGGAGTTCCGGGATAGGCATACACGCCGGAAATGCCAGCATCGATGGCACCTTGAGCCAGGGCTTCATCGCCCAGTAGCATCATTCTTTCCATATCTACTCCTTATTGCCTTGATAAATTCCTAATCTAATCCCATGATTTAGATTTGCTTATTTAGATCAAGTTTTTTTTAGAATTTCCTTGACTAAAACGCTCTATCCGGTTATTGGGCTTAGCTGAATAAGCTTATCCGGCAGGAGGAAATATGAAAAAGCTGTTCTATTTATTGATGATGCTAATCGCATTAAGTTCTGGTCTTTGGAGCCAGCCCAAAGCCACGGAAGTGATCAATCCGGATACTTTGCAGTTTGTTCTGATCCCTGCGGTTCGCCATGATGTAACGATCATAATTTCTGAGTTTTTTGACAAGATCGTGTTTAGTGACATTATCACGGTCCCCAAAAGAGCTCTCCGTTCCGGAGAAAGTAGATCCTATTTCCTGAATAAAGACATGAAGATGGAATACTTTAGGATCAATGGAGTGGATCAGAGTTTGAACCTGACGCGCAACTTGAAAGCGGATCAATTCAACCCCCGCCTGCGTCTCCAGTCACTGATCGAGATCAATGAACTCAGCCAGATGTATTCCTTCGTCGTGCCAGACTTATCCGGATCTGAGGATATGGTCAGCATTCAGCTCAAATATAATCTCACTTTATCCGACACCCTGAAGTATGTGATCCTGGGGAATGGCACAGTTGAAATGAAGGGATGTAATTTCTGGTATCCCAGGCACATAAACCAGAATGACGACATCTCCGTCACGATCCACACCCCTCTCAATCGCATAGTCAAGATCAACAATATGGAGATGAGTGGAGACCTTCAATCCGGAATGCTGGTGCACCGGATGAGATTCAACGACAAATTTACTGAACCGGCGGACATCAAGTTTATCAGAAAGTAGCTAAATTAGCTCAGTGGTAGAGCAACTGATTCGTAATCAGTAGGTCGGGGGTTCAAATCCCCCATTTAGCTCCATCTATTCAATGTGAAGGCGATCGACTGGTCGCCTTTGCCACTTAAGGACACACAATAATGAAAAATTACAAAGCCATTGCAGTGTTCTCCGGAGGATTGGATTCCATCCTCAGCGTCAAATGGATGCAAAAGCTCGGATACACCGTATATCCGGTGTTTTTCAGCGCACCATATTTCCCGGCTGACAAAGCCCAATACTCAGCCCGGGAAAATGGTCTCGATCTAATCGTCCATGATATCACCCCGGAGCATCTGTTGATGTTACCCAATCCCAAGTATGGATACGGCAAGCATTTCAACCCTTGCATCGATTGTCATGCGCTTCTTTTTGCCACCGCCGGCAAGATGCTCGAAGAAATGAACGCCGATTTCATCATTTCCGGTGAGGTACTGGGACAGCGGCCGATGTCCCAACGCAAGGATGCGATCAATGCCGTTGCCAAGCTCAGTGGTATCAAAGACCTGATCATCCGTCCCTTGTCCCAGAGATTACTGGCACCCACCCTACCAATCCGGGAAGGTTGGGTAGATATAGATCAGTTATTGGACATCCAGGGACGGGGCAGACACCGGCAAATGGCTCTGGCAAAGGAGCTTGGCATCATGTATTATCCTATGCCCGGAGGCGGATGCCTGCTTACCGATACCGGATATTCCAAACGCCTGCGGGAATTACTGGATCACAACATTACAGATCCCTATCAGATCGAACTGCTCAGATTCGGCAGGCATTTCCGGCTGAGCCCCGAGGTCAAGTTCATCGTTGGCCGGGATAAGCATGAGAATGACGCCATCTCCGCTCTCTATCAGGGTTCGATCTTCTTTGACCTTCCTGACTATCCCGGACCGGTGGGCATCCTGACCGGAGGAGAGATCGATCAGAACCTGATCTCCCTGGCGGCATCGATTTTGATGTATTACAACAAGAAAGCCCCCAGTGATCAACCCATCCTCTACGGCGAGAAAACCCTTGACCATAGGATCGCGGTCACCCGAGCCAACCCCCAGAAGATCGAGCAACTTCGCATCGGTTAAAGGATTGATATGATTGAAGTAAAGAACTATGTCCTGCTCCCCGGATACGAGACCAACACCTGGCTCGTGTACGACGCAAATAGCCGTCAAGGCATCCTGATCGACCCCGCCGCTCCTTCTGATGAGTTACTCAATCAGATATCAGAGCTTCATCTCAGCATCAGCCATATTGTCAACACCCACGGCCATGGCGATCACATCGGTGGGAACAGCTTTTTTGCCGAAGGTCTGGGAGCCCTGATCGCTATCCACGAATTGGACGCCCCCATGCTCAGAGATGAGCGCCGTAATTTCAGCATCTATTTCAATACCCCCATCCGCAGCAAGGCAGCCGATCAATTGCTCCGGGACGGCGATTTCATCTCCATCGGCAAGCATCTGTTGACCGTCATTCACACCCCAGGCCACACCCCCGGCGGGATATGCCTCTATCACGACCGTCTCCTGTTCAGCGGCGATACCTTGTTTGAACAGAGCATTGGCAGGACCGACCTGCCCGGCGGCAGCCATGACCGGATCGTCCAGTCCATCCGCCACCGCCTTTATATCCTGCCCGACGAAACAGTCGTCTATCCCGGGCATGGACCCAAGACCAGCATCCGCATCGAAAAGCGGATCAATCCCTTTGTCAGTGGAGATTGAGCCATGCACAACCTGATCCTGATCCTCGATTTC
>VGPI01000205.1 GCA_016875595.1 Candidatus Cloacimonadota bacterium | reverse complement strand
GTCCTGTATTCCGAACGGCAAGAGAGCCCGCCGGCGATCCTCTATTATCTGCGAGCGCTCAATCTCGATTCCAGCCACCAGCAAGCCCGGGAAAACCTCGAATATGCCATCGCCACCGGCACCAACCGGGACCAGTATCCACCCCATTCTTTCCTCGCTGCCCTGTTTATCGGCATGTACAATTACCTCAATCTGAACCGGCTGGCGCTATTGGTTATCATTCTTTTTGCCCTACTGGTGTTATGCCTGCATTGGTTGATGCATCTCAGTCCGGAGAAAGAGCGCGGTTTGCCGATCCTGACCGTGTTTGTGTTACTGGTTCTACTGCTGGGATTTGTGACCATGCTGGGTATCAAATATGACCGGTATGTCAATTGTTCCAAGGTCGTCATTATCGCTTCCGATGCCAATGGCTACGGCAATCCCGATCCCCGGAGCGATATCCTGTTTTCCGTTTCCTCCGGACTTATCGCCGAGGTCAAGCAATACCAGAATGATTGGGCATTGATCGTTCTGCCCAATGGCGGCAGCGGCTGGATTCGCCGGCAGAGCTTGCTCCCGGTCAGAGTTAAAGCAAAATAAGCGGTGTTAACAGCCTATGTTTCCCAGTAGTGCAGCCCTTGGAGGCAACAAAAACACTGGGTGCCCATCTTAATCAAGCGATGATCAAGCGTTAATCAAGCGTTAATAGTTAACGCTTGATTAAGAGGGGATAATGACTTGATTAAGAGGGGCAAGCAGTTTGGGTCCCGTCCTCTTTATCCATCGGGATTACTCCCTGTCCTCCATGCTTGCCGGCTTATCGCAGCATCTCCCTGACTGCCTGGATCTGCTCTTCGCTCAGCTCGGTCAGATAAGCCGACTCGCATTGTTTAAAGAGGATCAGTGCCTGCTCGAGGTCTTCGAGCGCAGCTACCGGATTGTTTTGATCGATATGCAGCATGGCCAAATTGAAGCGCGCTTTGCCCATGCTTTCGATGTCTCCGATCTCGCTCACCAGTTCCAGTTGCTTCCGATAAAGCTCGCGGGCTTTGTCGATATCATCCCGGTGTTTGGCGATATTGCCCAGGTTTCCGATGGTATGGGCGATTCCTTCATGATCCTGGATGCGGGTCTGAAGTTCGAGGTTTTTGCGATAGATCTCTTCCGCTTCGTCGAGCTTGTGTTCTTCAAAGCAGATGTCCCCCAAGGCGTCGTAACAGAATGATACGCCAGTGTGATCGGCAATTTTTTGGGAGATGGAGAGTGACCGCTGGACATAATCACGGGCATTGACAAAGTCCCTGAGGAAGTTGTGGAGTTCGCCGATGTTATAGGTGACGATGGATTCGAGGATGCGGTTTCCGATATGCTGGGCGATGGACAGGCACTTGAGATAGCAATCGAGGGCTTTGGTGTGTTCGGCGGCATTGCGGTGCAGGGTTCCGAGATCCATCAACGCCTTGGCATAGCCATTGCGGTCTCCGATCCTTTCCGCGATCTCGATGGCTTTCTGATAATAGCGGTAAGCCAATGTCTTTCTACCCTGCCGGGCATAGACGATTCCGATGCCGGCATTGGCGATGCGCTGACTGAAGGCATCGTCGAGTTTCTCGGCATATTTGAGCTTCTGGTGATAATAATCAAGCGCCTGCTTATACTCTCCCTGATTGACATAGAACTGCGCCAGAACTCCGGAGAGCTTATTCAGGGCAGCGGTCTTGTGTTTTGCGGACAGGGTACGGTACAGCGGCAGGGCTTCGGACTCCACCTCGTCCACGGCATTATTGAAGACCAAAGCCTCAATGTAGTCGATATGCACCTGGGAGCGGATCTCGTTGTCGGCAACAGTAGAGAGATATTGGAGGACAAAATCGCGGATTCCGGCGAAATCCGCCGTGTTATTGAGCCAGCGGACGTAGAGTGAGATGAAGCGGTCGTGGCTTTCTCCCACGAGATCCTTGAGGTACTTATAGCGGGTGAGGATGGTCTCGGCATCGGCATTGTTGGCTTGTCTGAGATGTGAATCGGCGATCAATAGGGCGGCGGCACAGGTCTCATTCTCGTAGGGCGAATTCTCGATGATCTTGTGCAGGAAAAAGCGGCACTGCTCATAAGCGCCAAGGCGGAGGTAGAGGTTTGCAGCTTCCTTGCACCAGGGGATCATCTTCTTCCGATCGCCGGCACAGATGTAATGATAAGCGATGAAGGCGACATGTTTGGTCTCGTTCTCGCTGTGTTTTTTCTCAAAGTAATCGGCAATGACGAGGTGCAGTTTCTTCTTCTCACTCAACAGGATAGTGCGGTAGATACTCTCGGGGAAGATGGTGTTTACATAGGCAAAGACGGGAGTGGGCAGGAAACCGATGGTGCTGAACAATCCCTGTCGCTGCAATTCCAGCACCATCTCCTGATAATGGGTCTCCCAGAGATCGCCAAAGAGATCCCTCATTTCATCATAAATAAAGGGTCTGCCGAAGATAGCGGTCTGCTTCAGCAGTTGTTTTTCCATGTCGCCAAGCTGCTCGTAATGCGCCAGCATCAGGTTTTCCAAACTGTCCGGGATCATGCCGTTGTTGCGCATTTCATTGATAATGTGATCAGTTATCAGGTCGTTTTGGACATCATAGCAATTACGGATCTGCCGGATCAATTCGACGAGGAAACGGGGATTACCGTCGCTGATCTGGTGAAGGAGATTGACCGCGAGTGAGGAGATATTTGGGATCAATTGGCGGATGAGGGCATCGGACTGCTCAGGAGTTAGTTTATCCAGGGCAATGTGATCCACGGCATCAGCGGTGAAATTGGGATCCTGGACAGCGGTGAGGATGACTCTTTGCCCGGCGGCTATGCACAAGCGGATCAGACGCTTGAGCAATGTGCGTGAATTGTCGTCAAAATACTCATAATTCTCAATGACCACACATTGCACCCCAGATAGGAGGCGCTGAGCGATCTGTGCCAGTTTGTCATAAATGACCTCGATCTCCTGGGGAGAATACTCCCGGGGAGGTGCATGCTTGACATCCAAAGCGGGATAGAGAAACGGCTGAATGCCGGCAATGGTATGATCTTCACCATTTTGTCGGCACCAGTCCTCAAGGATGGCAAACTGGCTGCGCAGGTCAATGATATCAAGCTTGCGGAGGAGGATTTTGTGGAGTACGTCAAATTGCAGATTAGCGCTCAGGGCATCGGCATAAAGCAGTTCAATCTCCCCTTTGCGATCAAAAAGCGGATGACATAACTGCCAGACGAGGAATGACTTGCCACATCCTTCCGCACCGGTGATGAGGATCAGTTCATCTACCCGATCCCGGATCGAGGTGCATTCAGCCGGGTTATCCATCGTAGGGTCGTTCTCCCGAAGCGACCCAGAC
>VGPI01000204.1 GCA_016875595.1 Candidatus Cloacimonadota bacterium | reverse complement strand
AAGCAGCTGAACTGTACATGACCTTGCACCAAGATGCTGTCGCCAAAAGGATCGACACCAAAGATATCCCTGACGAACAGATCTATCTCTGGGCTATTGATGTAATCCAGCAATCTAATGATGAGCAAAAATTGAATCAAATGCTGGAAGGATTCATCGGTCATTATCCTCAACACTCACTTGTGATACCCTATATGATGAGAATAGCGGATTATTCCCTGGCCCAAGGGGACACACTTAAATCTGACCGGATAGCTAAAGAAATCTATATCAAGGATAAAAGTAACTTCGTCAGGTTTGAAAATGTTGCCAAGCGAAGACTCCTCAAGATTGCCTTGGAGTTTGAAAATGCATATCAAAATCAGAACTGGTCACTTGCTTTTGCCAAACGCGATGAATTCAAGAAGATTGAGACAGAATACAAGAAAGAAGGCCTGGCTCTTGATTTTAAGCCTTTGTATGAGGAATTTGCCAATGCCCAGAAGGCATACGATGCGATTCAAGCAAGGAATAACTTCCTCAAGAAATTCGATACTCAGATGACATCCCTGGAAGCTGGATTTGTCAAACGCAAAGCTGCTGATCTGATTGCCGTCAGTAGTAGGACAACATGGAAGAATCACCTTATCGGTGGCAAATCAAATCATCTTGCAGCGTTCAAGAAACAAGTCAACGACGAGGTTAATAGGGTCATTGCTCTTCTGCAGGAAGGAAAACAATTTGATTTGGACAACAATCGAACCCTGCGGGCTCTCAGTCATATCGCGGTCATAAACGAATTTGCCTCTGAGGTTGTGAAAACGCAAGTTGATAAGTACATAGAAATCTCCCGGGAGATTGGCGAATATCGAAATCGCCGTAATTATACGCAAGCCGATTACGATTATATCGTTGGCGGCATAGCCAAATTACGTGACGATTTCAGTAGAGAATACCTGAACGCTGCCTATAGATCATATGTCGAGATCTTTGATAACTACCATCTGGCTGGATTCAACAACTCCTACACCGAACGTGCGAAAACTAAACTTGAAAGTTGGAACGCTGTCCCTTCGTACAAAGTTGAAGCATATCTATTGAATGATGGCTGGGATCTTAGTTTGGTAAGTCTTGCCTCCAAAGAACGAGCTATTGCAGTCAAAGTGCAGGGAGAAGTGATTAGTCCAAATGGACAAAAACTCAGTACGGTATTGATTCCACCCAATCATGAGCTTGTTATCCAAAGAAGTTTCAAAGCACGTGTAGCTCCAGAGTTTGCGATGGCGCATCTGGTATATCCTTATGATGTTTCAATCAAAGTCAATGGCACGAATATTGATGCACCAGTTTATACCCGGATCGATACATTGGATGCATCCCGACATTTCTTAACCACTCAGTTTGCTGTACCGATTTTACAGAAATACTGGGCAGTTGGATCGAACCAGATAGAAATGAGATTCCCCAATAAGAGCGCAAATGATCTCCAGATTCATTTCGCCTTGAAACTAATATATGACACGCGTGAGCTTCAGGCCGCCATCCCGATTGAGAATGTAAAGATCAGTACTGATACACGCTGGGATGTGTCGATTTTTAATGTCCAAACGGGGCTGTTCGATCCTGCTCAGGCAATTGTTGCCGACGGCTTCAATATTCCATTAACATCGATTGAAGATCTTTCAGAAACTAAAGCAAATCCGATCTGGGTGCCAGAATCGGCTGATACACGCGTCAATCGAGTGATGTTCAAACGATCATTTGTCATTGACACCGAGTTCAAAGAGGGCTATGTAGTATTTGTTGCGCCCCAATCTGCTACGGTGTTGCTCAATGGACATAATCTTGGCGATAGTTTTGGTTTTATGCATGAACCTGATCCCCTGGCAGTCTTTCCCAATATGGTCTATTTTGATTCCTCTCAGATCGTGAAGGGTAGAAATGAGCTGCAGATTATCGTCAACAACGCATCACAATACCGGGGATTTCTTGCCGAGGTCTCTGTTAAAATCCTGGGTAAGGAGGAATAATGAGAGTTGTTTTAACCATCATAATCCTGATGATGTCGGTGGTTATCCTGCAAGCCCAAACCACTGATGTTAAAAGGGAATTCGAACGGGTTGAGGCTTATCGGCCTCAACAAACAGATGTCGTGGACATCAAGGCCAGAATACCAGATCATAGCATCTATCAAAAAAAGACGGACACGGCAATTAATCCGGTTTATTACCGATTTCATAACATTCTGAGAGAAACAAGCAAAATACTTCTAAATAAATGGTTAAAGGAGTCAAAATGAAAACATCCAGAATCATAGCACTGTTAATGACCCTCACTTTCTGCATTGGAGTACTCTACGCTGAAGGCGAACCGGTCAAACCAGCAACTGAAGGCGTCTCACCTGCTGAAATCCTTCGGGATAGCGGTTTTTGGGGATATATTATCCTTCTTGTCTTTGTAATTGGCATTGTGTTGGCGGTTGTTAGATTTATCCAGTTGTATGTCCGAGAGAAGATTGATGCCGGCAAATTTTACCTCAAGTTAAAAGGCTATATCAAGAACGACCAGATTGAGGAAGCTACGAAAATCACCGAAAGTTTCAAGAATACTACTCTGGGTTTCATTTTCTGGAGTGGTCTAATGGTTTTCAAAGAAGCTCGTAAGAGTGGTAAAGTAGGGAAGGAACTGAGGGAGGCAATACAGAATTCATTTGATGAGGCTGTACTTCAAACGGTGCACAGACTGGATGGCGGACTCTGGTGGTTTGACATCCTTGCCCAAATATGCACCTACCTTGGACTGCTGGGAACGATCTGGGGTCTCATTATCGCCTTCAAAGGACTGGATGCAGCTGGACAATCTGGAGCATCCCAACGTGTGTTGACCAGTGGTATTAAAACTGCTATCGGTACGACAGCCATGGGCTTGATCGCCGCTATTCCATTAACCATAATCAAAGGAGGTCTACTTACCAGAGCACAAAAACTGATCTCTGATATCGATGAATTTTGCGTGAAATTAATCAACCAACTTAACTACACAATAAAGGATTAGTCCTATGGCCTATCGCCCTTCAGAAGGAAGAAACCAGAAATCGGCATCTGTACCGGAACAACCTAATCTGGTGCCGATAATGAACTTGTTTATTACGATCATTCCGTTTCTATTGTTGATGGTCGTGATCAGTCAGGTTGCTCTGGTTGCTTTAAACTTTTCGTCGACCGGTGGCGGCGACGGACAAGGAGAAGGCGGTGGTGGAGAAAAAGATGAAGTCAAGGAAGTTCAGGTTGTGATCATGGCAACCGATCCATCTTCTGGTAATCCATTCAAAGGATTTGATATTACGGAGGAAGGACAGGCCAAAGTCACCATTTCACCCCTGAATGGAAGCTATGATTTTGCAGCTCTCAATAGTCATTTGACTGATGTTAAATC
>VGPI01000203.1 GCA_016875595.1 Candidatus Cloacimonadota bacterium | reverse complement strand
ATACCTTGTCGCCGATCCGGGCAACGATGGTATCTGCTTCGGCTGTGCGCTCCGTGGGCAGGCTCGTGATTGCCAGAGAAATGGCTGCGAGAACTATGGTGAGGACAATCCGGTTCATAATTCCTTAGTCTGATCTGGGGTGTCGGTATCCATCTGAGAAAAGCGAACCGTCTGAAGCGATCGGTTTATCGAGATCGGGCTTCAGACGGCTCACATATTTTCAGATACTGGCGTACCTTATTTCATCAGTATCATCTTTTTGGTGATGGATTGGTTGGTGTGGGTGATCCGGTAGAAATAGATACCGCTGGCGACGGCATTGCCGTTGTCATCCAATCCGTTGAATACGACACTATGATTGCCGGCTGTCATCTCACGGTTCAACAGAGTGCGAACGACCTGACCTTTGAGATTGAAGACCTGGATCGAGGCATGTCCGGTGGTGGGTATGCTGTAGGCAATACTGGTCTCGGGATTGAAGGGATTGGGATAGTTATTGAGGTCAAGCACCATGCCGGGAGTGACAGCATCATCGTTGGATAGGACAGGTTCGACGATAGCACGGATCATCACTTCGCCGGTGGGAATCACTTCCCAGGCAGCAGCACTGGACATCTTGCGATAGCTGTTGCCGTTTGAACCGGTATCGAGACCGATGGCGCTGGCATTGGCTGTTTCAAGGATACCAAGGTAGAAATTACCGCTCTGAACCAGGAAGGCCGGCTCATCCGGCAATAAGATGTAGTTCCAGCCTGCGACAATGCTGGCTGCCGGGTATTGCAATTGGGCAAGCTGAGTTCCGGGAAGGCCTCCGGCACCACCGGTATCATAGAGCCGCAGGATCATGCCGGCGGTATTGAGCGTTTGAACAAAGACCTTGGCATAACGCACTTTAACACGACTGCCATATTGATACTTAACCGCCATCTGACGGGTGGCTCCCAAGGTCAGTCCTTCTTCGGCTGCACCGTCGTCATGGTTCATCTCGACGTAATCGGTGGGAAGGATGAAGACGGAGACGGTGTTTGATCCCTCGGATTCATTGGCGCCATACATGGCAGTAACGTAGTAGGTGTGCACACCTCCGGGGACGTTCATGTCGGTATAGGTCAATTCTGTGCCCGGGATCTCATTGATCATCACATCGTCACGATAGATCCGGTAAGTGGTAACATCCCGGGTCTGGGTGGTGGTATAGATGCCTGAATCTGACAGGACACCGGTGGATATCTGCTCATTCGGGATAACATCTCCAAGAACATATTCACGACCTGCTGCATCCTGGACATATACCTGGATATTCCAGTTGTAGGTCAGGGTTGGGGCAAGACCGGTCAAGGTGTTCCAGGCGTTCTGGAACCGGATCATGTTGCCATAGCCGTTGATCTCTGGTCCGGCGTCACAACCGGCAGGATATCCGGTGGTGGTGTTACAACGGTATCCGACCATGATCTGCGTTGCGGCAGGGATGGTGAAGGGAGTGTTGAGAATAATCTCGTTATAGGTGTTTTGGACAAGATTGGTCAGAGGCTGGTCATAGACCTGAGTGGCTGTAACCCCTGTCCAAATGCGGACTGCATACTGGCAGGCAGCCTGGTTTGGCCAGATCTTGACTTTGGTGATGTTCATCCCGACATAAGGATTGATCCCATGATCACCGACTGCATCCCACTTGATGGCAACATCAAAGTCGTTGGCGGAATTAGTGCCGATTGAAGTATAGTTCAGTCCACTATCATAGTAGATCCAACCCTCTTCTCCACCGCCACCGCCTCCGGGAGCTTCCCATTCGAGCAGGACGTTGTCGCCATTTACGGTGGCTACCAGATCTTCCGGTTCGGCAATGAATATATCATTGTAGATGCGGACATCATCAATGGCAATGCCTACACCAATGGGGGTGTCGGCATCAGAACGGAACATCCAGCGGAATTTGACGGTCTGTCCCGCATAATCGCTGATGTATCCATCCAGAGAATAGCTCTCTGTCATCGATGCCCAAATATCCGGTGCGTCTGAATAGACATAGTTGGTGCCGGTCGGGCTGCCGTATGGATTACTCATGTATAGCCAGGATGCGCCATTGTTTACTGACAGTTCCCAGCCGAAATATTCGACTTCGGGGAAGGTGTCCAGATCATCAAACGCACCCTTGATCATGAAGTCGGCACGAATGTCACCGGTGCTCGGTAATACGATCGGAGGGGATTCAAGGTAGTTTAACATATTGATGTTGTAGGTGCCTTGGACATTCTGGTTGCGCATGACATTAACCGGTGACGGGGCATCGGCAACCTGGGCAAGACCCCAGATATCTCCACCTACCGGTACCAAAGATGCCCAGGTCATCTGACCATCATTCACGCCATTGTTGGTATATCCGCCGAAGGAGATGTCATCGACCATGACACCGAACAAGGCGGCATTGTCCTGAGTGCAGTATGCCGGATCGGAAGCAAAAGCAAAGCGGATCTTCACATTCTGGTTGACATAAGCTGAGAGGTCAAAGGAGCAGTTTGTCCAATTGATTAAAGCACCGCCCCAGCCGGGGATATTGGGACCTTCACCATGCTCAAAACCGAAGGCGTAGGAAGAAGTGAAGGTGTAGGCAGGGGTGCCGGTGATCGGTGTCCAGGTCACGCCATTATCGGTAGAAATCCGGATATTAGCGGCGTCCCAGCCGTTATATGGAGCAGTGGCTCCGGCGGGATCTTCGAGATTGTAACGTATTTTGAAGGTTAAAGTGGTATTGCCGGCAGAGATCAGTCTGGCAGGCGAATCCAGGACAAGATACTGATGGTCATAATAGCCACCGATATTAGCGCCGGAAGCCAGGGCGGGATCACCCATCCACCAGACGTTTCCTTGAGTGTCGCCATGATTATAGACGTGCCAACTATTGGGCGGGATGGTGCCATCGTAATGAACCCATCCGGTCGCACCGCTTTCAAAATCCTCTTGCCAAGCCACTACTTCATAGCGGTTGGAAGGTGTGCTCTGGTTCGTTCTTCTTGCGATGGTTACGTTGTCGGCACATAGTGCTGCAAAGATAACCAAGGCTATAACAACAAGCCATATTTTTTTCATTGATCCTCCTCAATGTATTAGAGTTTACGACTTGGTACAATACAAAATGGGGCTGAGTTTTTTGTCAAAGGTTTTTTTTAAGTATATTGCAGGCGATAGAGATCATAGTACATGCCCTTCCGATCCAGCAGCTCAAAATGAGTGCCCATTTCCACGATCTCGCCTTTATGCAGAACGATGATGCGGTCGACATGCTGGATGGTGGAAAGGCGGTGGGCTATGATGATGGAAGTTCGTTCGTGCATGATCTTTTGCAGTGCATCCTGGATCAGGATCTCGGTTTCAGTATCGATATTGGAGGTTGCCTCGTCGAGGATAAAGATCGCCGGATCATACGCCAAAA
>VGPI01000202.1 GCA_016875595.1 Candidatus Cloacimonadota bacterium | reverse complement strand
GACGCTTTTGCTCTTTGAGGTGGACATACTGGTGTTCCAAGACACTAAGGTATTGTTTGGCTTCCTGAATGGCACGTTTGGCTTTCAGTTCTGCTTCATGGATGATGTTTTCCGCTTCCTTACGGGCATTGGCGATAATATCCGCTTTGGTTTTCTCTGCAAAGACGAGGGTACGGCTGATCAGTTCTTCCCGGCGTTTGAGGTCTTCAACCGCTTGTCCGGCTTGGATCGCTTCCTGCTTTACCTCATCGTGGATCTGCAGTTGTTTCTGAGTCTCGCGTTCCTGTTTGCGGATCACCTCTTCCATTTCGGATGCGATCTGTTCCAGGAATGCCTTGACTTCCTTCTTATTGAAACCGAACATCTGTCCGGAAAACTCTTGATGGCGTATATCAATGGGACTCAGCGGCACCTTTCCTCCTCTTAAAACAAGAACACTCGCAAGATGACACGAGTGATAAGATTCAGTAACAGGATAATGACAACAGGGGATATGTCAATCCCGATATTGGGGATGATATTCCGGACCGGAGCGAGAACCGGTTCTGTGATCTTGTGGACATACCAATAGAACTTACTGCTTCTGGCTTCGGGGATCCAGGAGAGGATCGCACGGACCAGCAAGACCAGCGAATATAGCTGCACCAGCCGGATCCAGATCAGAACAGGATGCTGAAACAAACCAAAGGTATTCAATCCAACACCTCGTGACAATTACGGCATCGTGCCTCATAAGCATCGGTGGAACCCACCAGGATCTGTTCTCCACGATGTACGGTGCGTTGGGTTCGATTTGCCGGATTTCCGCATTGGACACAGATGGCAAGGTATTTGGCGACATACTCGGCAACGCATAGCAATTGCGGGATACAGCCAAACGGATTGCCCTTGTAATCCTGATCCAAGCCTGCGATGATCACCCGCAATCCACGGTCTGCCAGGTCGTTGGCGATTCCGACCAGGGAGTCGTCAAAGAATTGTGCTTCATCGACAGCCACGATCTCGACATCCTGGGTTAAGTAGCCATAGATCTCACTGGGTGAGGAGATAGGGATCGATGGTGTGTGCATCTGCGAGTGGGATACGATATTGGTCACATCATACCGGTCATCGATCGCCGGTTTGAAGACGATCGTCTTTTGCCGGGCATATTCCGCTCGTCTGATCCTGCGGATCAATTCTTCGGTCTTGCCACTGAACATAGAGCCGCAAACCACCTCGATCCATCCTGTCTTGTTGTTTATGATATTCACTCTCGCTCCCATTAAAATAACTCAGAAGTGCAAAGTATATTTAAGTCCCCTTTTTGTCAATCACTATCCACACCATTATCTTAAAGCGTAATGCCAGTTTAGATAAAACGATGATGATCAATCAGATGCCTGAATCCAGCAGGGTCGAGATCTGATAGGCGACAATTCCTGCCACGACTGCTGCATTCAAAGATTCCATTCCGGTCTGCATATCGATCCGGATCTGCTGAGATGGAAGCTGGGTGATCTCATGGTTTACGCCATGTGCCTCGGACCCAATGACTGCGATGATCCTTTTACCGGAATGCAAAGCCATGTTTTTGATGGATTTATCCGCTTTCATCGTCAGCACGACCAATTGTGCATCCTGCTCTGCGAGCCATCGCGCACCGCCTTCAAAGCTGGGTATCCAGAAGACACTGCCCAGTGAAGCCCGGATCACCTTGGGAGAGTAGGGATCGCAGCAATGGTCGGAAAGGATCACTGCATCAAAGCCGAAAGCGCTGGCAATGCGGAAAATGGTGCCCAGATTACCCGGATCAGATATCCTGTCCAGATAGAATGCCCGATGATAGTCCTCAGTCCGGGACGGCGGGATGGCATACAGTGCAGCCAGTGGTGGAGGCGTTTCCGACCGGCAGATCCTGCCCAGATCATTATCCGTTATTTCAAATGCGGGTATAGACGAACATCTCTGCACTACCTCAGATGCCTTGCTGTAGTAGAGCGCCAAGGGCATTATGCCGTTGCTGATCAGTTGTTCGATAGTATTGACGCCCTCGACCACAACCTGTCCCTGACACAGGCGGTATTTCTTGCGCGAGAGCTTGACCAGCTCCTTGATCCTGTGTTTACTGAGCAGCATGGATTTACCTATTCCAGTACGTGAGTTATCCACATTTGGTGGATAAGTGCCGGTAGCCGTATCTTGCGATTAATGAATAAGTTATGGTGTCAGTCATATTTTTCCGCCGAGTTATCCACAGTTTATCCACAGGCGCACCTTATAACATTATCATCATCATTTAATGATTGTAAAACCGGAGGTGATCCGGCGTTTTCCCAGGCGAAGCTCGGCGACATAATGTCCCGATGCCAGAGTTCGGAAAGCCGGATCAGCCCCGAGGAAGTACATACTTTCCCCGGAAGTTACCAATCCTAATGAACGCACAAGTACTTTCCTTCCCCGGATATCATACACGGCAAGGGTCGCAGAAACCGGCTCAGCAAGTTCGGTAAACCATTTAAGAGTTGCTATTTGCGGGTCAAGGATCGGATTGGGCGCGACGATCATCGTAGCGGGAGGAATGTCATACTGATAGGAAGCAACATTCACTTCCGACCAGTTCCCTGCCGGGTCTTGTGCCCTGATCTCGATCTGGCCGCTTTGATCCACTCCAAAAGTAACGAGGATGCTCCGTTGGTTTTTCGCGGGGGTAGCGGTTTGATGCCATTCGTCGCCACCTGTCCGGAGTGTTATCTGATATGTCAGGGAGTCGGGGTCGGCGGGTTGCGAAAATTCCAGATACAGCGTTGAAAGAACGACATTGATCCGATCGATCACCGGCATCAGGGGAGGCGTAAGATCGGTTCCATAAGCAAGATTAATCAAGGATAGCCAATTAGTCCGTCGGGCAAAATCCAACCGCCAGTAATGCGCCCACCAATCATCGAAATATATCCGGTATTGCGGAAACCAGACCGCGGCAGTCCCGATCGGATGCGTGTTTTCCAGCCACGAATAGGCGACCACACAATCCATCCATAAATCACTCAACAATCCAGCAGCGGAACGCAATTCCCCATTCCATGGATTCACTGCCGCCCGGCTCAAAAACTCCCTCAGATCGATCTCCGCATACATCGCATTCATATCAAAGCACTGTTCCCGGATGGCAAGCAGTGTTTGTGCATCATCCCGAAACGTATGGCTAAATGAACTCCAAGCATTGACAAATGCATTCAGGCGGTCTGTCCTGATCGAAGAGCAGGTGACCGCCAGCCCGCATTGATCTGGATTCTGGCAGCCAAAGGCATCATAGGATTCGGTATAGCGCAGGGGGATCTGTGTCACGATATCCGTCACTGGCTGATTGAACAACGGCAATATCGTCTGATAGGGAAATCCCTCTGCCGGCACGGTATCTTCCGATCCGATAACGTAATCCGCAAATCCCGCCACCT
>VGPI01000201.1 GCA_016875595.1 Candidatus Cloacimonadota bacterium | reverse complement strand
CAAGCATGCCGTGGCGGAAAGGATCCGAGAGTATGTGGCAAATGGCGGTTTCGTTTTTGCTATGTGTGCTGCCACGGATACGATCGACATTGCCTTAGCAGCGGGAGGTGTGGATATCGTGGATGTACCTTTCGATGGTGATGGGATCGATCCGCATTACCAGAATAAGCTGGACTTCGATCACGGCTTTGCCTTTGAGAATTTTGAGCTGATCACCAATCCGTTTGTTTATGAATTTTCCGATATAGACGCCAGTGACTATTCCCGGCTGAGAGGTGCGGAAGCGGATTATTTCCAGTTGTTTGACTTCTCCGCCAAATACGATCCGGTTCCGACGATGCTGACGCAAAACCACGTGAACGTCATCGATGGCTTTTTGGGTCAGACCACATCCTTCTTCAAGGACAAGGTCAAAAAGAGCGTAATCATCCTGGGTGAAGTACCCGGCTACAACGAAGTCAAATACCTGCACGGAAATCTGGGCAAGGGCACCTTCACCTTCTATGGCGGGCACGATCCCGAGGATTATCAGCACCGGGTGGGCGATCCCGATACTATTCTGGATCTATACAAGAACTCACCCGGCTATCGCCTGATCCTCAATAACGTCCTGTTTCCCGCGGCGGAAAAGAAAGAGCTAAGGACATGAAAAAGGGCGCTTGGGAAAGAGGACCCATCACCTCCGGACAAGCTACGCTTATGCAACTGACCGAAGGTGTAGGGTCGCTGAAGGAAAGCGACCCTACAGCGGGGTTTCGTGTTAGGTCGCTGAAGGAAAGCGACCCTACAGCCGGGTTTCGTGTTAGGTCGCTGAAGGAAAGCGACCCTACAGCCGGGTTTCGTGTTAGGTCGC
This sequence comes from Candidatus Cloacimonadota bacterium, assembly GCA_016875595.1. Lineage (GTDB taxonomy): Bacteria > Cloacimonadota > Cloacimonadia > Cloacimonadales > Cloacimonadaceae > VGPI01. The sequence continues at coordinate 2,588 of VGPI01000201.1, read as the reverse complement.
TGAAGGAAAGCGACCCTTCAAATGGAGTGTTATGAGCAAGTTTTATCATAAAATACACCGGACTCAGACCATTGTGGGCATCTTCACTCTGGTGATCCTGATCGCCCTGATCGTGTCCTATGCCTGGCTGAGGAACCGTTTCAACCTCAAGACGCAGAGAGAGCTCAAGGTACATTTTGAGGATATCAATGGCTTGGAGATCGGAGACAAGGTTGTCTTTCGCGGAATGGAAGTGGGGCGGATCAAGCAAGTTCAGGCGGTGGAGGATGGAGTGATCATCAGCAGCCGGATCGATGCTCATTTGCTGGTCCCGGATGATTCACGCTTCAGTATCCGGGAGAGTAGCTTGATGGGCGGCAAGCATTTTGCCATCGAAGCCGGAAGATCCGGCAAACCGATGGATTTCAACCGGATCCATCCGGGGGATGTGAGTCCTGGGATTATGACCCTGTTGGCAAAGGCAGCCGTTTCCATAGATGAGATGTATACCATTTTGGTGCAATTACGACAACCGGGCGGCTTGATAGACGGCTCGGAAACGCTGGTCGCCTCCGCCGATGGCTTAATATCAAACTTCGACCAGAGCAGAAGATCGCTGGAGCGCGAGATCACTTCCATGGTTAGACAGATCGATCATCTGTCAAAGGCAATGAATACATTGGTTACATCCAATCAGCAGGATATCGGCAGGATCACAGCCACCGCACCGGCAATGATGGGCAATATCAATGCCACACTGGACAGCTTGCAAAACCTCGCCGGCAGGTTGAACAATGCCGCTTTGAAACTGCAGGATGACCGCAATACAGCCGGTAAACTGCTGACCGACGACAAGCTGTACAATGATCTGTCAACCGCATTGGACAACCTGAATGCCCTGATCGAGGACGTCAAAACCAATCCCAAGAAATATGTCCGGTTCAGCTTGTTCTGAGGTGTTGAGTATGTTTAAGCGTCGGTGTCTGATCCTGATCCTGATGGGAGGGATTTCCCTGCTTTCCGGTTACTATTTTGGTCAGAACAAGGTCAATTCGCGGCCGGTCGATTGGTCGATGATTGAAACCTTGCACTTCGATGTCTATTTTCCTGCCGGCAATGACGAATTCGGTCGGTTGGTGGCGCTAATGGCGGAAGAGACCTATTATTACCTCAAGGAAAGCTTCCAGTTTCCTATTCTCTCCCGGATCCCCATCATTGTGTATGGCTCCAAGACCGAGTTTCAGACCACCAATATCATCTATCCCCTTCTTACCGAAGGAGTGGGAGGCTTTACCGAGAGTTTGAGGAACCGTGTGGTGATTCCCTTTGACGGCAGCTTCAAACAACTGGAAGAGGTGCTGACCCATGAACTAACCCATGCCTATATCAATGCCATGGACAAAGGCATGGGCGGGTCATTCATCAGCTTGCGGAGTAGTTACTTTCCTTTCTGGTTCTCGGAAGGACTGCCCGAGCTCCTGTCCGTCGGTGGCAAGAGCGTTTACAATGATATGTACATACTGGATATGGTGGTCAATGACAATATCCGCGATCTGGAATATCTGGACGGATATCTGGCATACCGGTTGGGAGAGTCGTTTCTGGCTTATCTGGATGAGGTCTATGGCCGGGACAAGGTCATGGATTACTTCTATGCCCTGCGGGTGATCAGTAATCTTGACGATGCCACCCGTAAAATATTCGGAATGAAATTTGAAGAATTGCAATCGCGCTGGCGTTTTTATCTCAAGCGGGAGTTTTTCCCGATGATCGGAACGCACACGGTGCCCCAGGAGAAATATGAACAGCGCACTAACCACAGGGAGGATGGATCCTCATTGAACACTGCGCCCCGGTTCTCTCGCGATGGGCAGCGCTTGATCTATTTTTCAAACCGGGGAGGGAGATACAGTATATGGCTGTCCACAGTTTATGGATTGACTCCGCCCACGCGGATCCTGCTGGGCGAGGCATCTTCCAATTATGAGGAGTTTTATTATTTCCGTTCCACCCTGAGCTGGTTTCCGGATAATCGAAGGATCGCCTTTGTGTCCAAAACAGCTGAAGGTGACCGGATCAATATCTTTGATGTGGACAGCCGGCGTCTGCTGGAAAGTATCGGCTTGAATCAGATGAATGGGATTTATGAGATCGATGTTTCGCCTTGTGGCAGGTATATTGTCATGTCTGCCCAACCAACAATGCAATCCGATCTCTATCTCCTGGATCTGGACACCCGTGAACTGACCCAATTGACCGATGATTCTTTCTATGACTATCAGCCCCGTTTTTCACCCGATGGCCGGTATATCGCTTTTTCATCCGAACGGACACAAACGGCAGATAACTTCCGAAAAGGATTCTTTTCCCATTATGTGTCTGATCTCTTCCTCTATGGCATAGATGACGGCTCCATTGCCCAATTGACTAATGAGGAATATAATTGCTCGTCACCGGAGTGGACGAGCGCCGGCGATCAGATCCTCTTTGTCTCGGAGCGTATGGGCTCGTCCAATTTCGAATTGCTCGATCTGGCTACCAGTCGCACCGCCCCGGTCTCGCAAACCTTGGCGGGTGTCTTTACCGGCGATCTGTCATACGACGACAAG
>VGPI01000200.1 GCA_016875595.1 Candidatus Cloacimonadota bacterium | reverse complement strand
ATATCACCAGCGGTTTGATGAAGCAGGATGAGCAAGCGATGTTCTATATCTACCGCGAGACGATGGATGGACGCGAGCAATATGGCTTGGTGGGATTATGCTCGGTGGACGAATACTTCGATGGCACGATTAAAAAGCACGAACTCACCCGTTCCGACAAAGAAACTGACCGGATCAAACATGTGGATACCTGCAATGCTCATGCCTCGCCGGTCTTTTTTACCTATCGTCATCAGGAGGGGATCGATGCCATCGTCAACCGGATCGTTGCCAATAGCCAGCCGGTCTATGATTTCGTCAGTGACGACGGGATCGGTCATGCCCTGTGGCTGATGCCGGATAGTACGGATATCCAAGCCATCCGGGATGCCTTTGCTGCAATGGAATATCTCTATGTGGCGGATGGTCATCATCGTACTGCCTCGGGTGCCAAGGTCGGTACTATGCGTCGGGAACAGCATCCAGACTACACCGGAGAAGAGGAATTCAACCATTTTATGACCGTTATTTTCCCCGATAACCAGCTCCGGATATTTGATTACAACCGCGTGATCAAAGACCTCCATGGTCACAGCAAAGCAGAATTTCTGGCACTGGTGGGTGAGAAATTCGAGGTGGAAGCCCTCAATAGCAGTAAGCCCTATCACCCGGAAGGTCTGCACCGCTTTGGCATGTATCTGGATGGCGTGTGGTATAAACTGACCGCCAAACCCGGAACCTGGGACGATTCTAACGTCGTGCAGTCGCTTGACGTCTCCATTATGCAGACTAATCTTCTGCAACCGATCCTCGGGATCCATGACCCCCGCAAGGACAAACGAATCGATTTCATCGGAGGTATCCGCGGTCTCGGTGAATTGGTCAGACGCGTCGATTCAGGGCGGGAAGTGGTGGCTTTTGCCATGTATCCCACGTCCATGGACGAACTCATTGCCATCGCCGATGCCGGTGAGATCATGCCTCCGAAGTCCACTTGGTTTGAGCCCAAGATCCGGAGCGGACTCTTTATCCATCTGATGGATTGAGGAAGCTTTGAAGACCTTCTACATTGAGAGTTTGGGCTGTCCCAAAAACCTCGTGGACAGCGAGACCTTTGCCTATATCATCAAACGTAGCGGCAACCAATTGGCGACCGATGCGGAGGATGCGAATCATATCCTGATCAATACCTGTGCCTTTATCCGCGATGCCCTGACCGAACTGGACGATATTCTGAGCTATTATGCCACGCTAAAACAGGCGGAAGAGATCGCCGGTCTGGTCGTTACCGGCTGTGTTATGAACCGCGATGCGGAGGAATTTATCCGGTGCTATCCCGAGGTGGATGCCTGGATCCCGCTCAAGGACTTCGCCACTTTTGAGCGCTATCTGCAGGAGCCGGTCTCCAATTGCCGGCATCGCCTGCCGCTGGATCAGGTTTCCTATTCCTATCTGCGGATCAGTGACGGCTGTGACAACCGCTGTTCCTACTGCACAATCCCCTCCATCCGGGGCGGGATGAAGAGCATGCCGATCCCCAATCTCTATGCCGAAGCGGTGATGATGGCGGAGCATGGTGCCAAGGAACTGATCCTGGTTGCGCAGGACACCTGCAATTATGGGCTCGATATCTACGGTAAAAAGGCACTGCCGGAGTTGATCGTCCGCCTGCATGAGATTCCGCAATACCGGTGGATCAGGGTGATGTATATGCATCCCGATCACTTTGAGCTCGAGTGGATAGACCTCTATCACAAGTATCCCAAGCTCTTGCCTTACTTTGAGTTCCCCATCCAGCACTGCTGTGCCCATATCTTGAAGAAAATGGGGCGGATCAAGGATGGTAATGAGATTGCCGCACTCATCTCCGATATCCGTAATGCCATTCCTGAAGCGGTTTTCCGCACGACGCTGATCACGGGTTTTCCTGGCGAGACCGCCAATGACGTCAAAGCCCTGTGCCGGTTTGTCCAGGATACGAAGTTCCTTTATGCCGGTGTGTTTGCCTATTCACCGGAGGCGGGAACGGCAGCGATAGAGCTTCCGGATCAGATCAAACCGTCCACCGCCACCAATCGTAAATACAAGGTCTTGAATTGCCAGTCAAAGATCACGGAATCCCTGCTGGAACAATACATCGGAAAGAAGCTGCCGGTTCTGGTGGATGAGATTGAACCCCATGACCCTGATACCGTAGGGGGAAGAGCGTGGTTCAACGCTCCTGATATCGATGGCATTGTCATGATCGGAGGTGGCAATCCGGAAATCGGACAAATGGTGGAAGTGGAAATCGCGGATCTGATCGGACTCGTACTGGTTGGACGCTACATCAGGACACTGGAATAAGACAAAGGTTTTATCATGGAAAAGAAGATCGCTTTGACCGGTATTAAACCCACCGGTCTGCCCCATATCGGTAACTACATCGGCGCCATCCGTCCGGCTCTGGAACTTTCCCAGACCTGTGAAGCGCGCTATTTTATCGCGGATTATCACGCCCTCAATTCGGTCAAAAATGCCGCTGACCTGCGGCAGATGACTCTGGAGATCGCTGCTGCCTGGCTGGCTTGCGGGCTTGATCCGCAGAAAGTATTGATCTACAAGCAGTCGCAGGTTCCCGAGACCTTTGAATTGATGACTCTGCTGCTGGCGTTTACGCCCAAAGGACTGATGAACCGCGCCCATGCCTACAAAGCCATGCTTCAGAAGAACAAGGACGAAGATAACGAGCCGGATTTCGGTGTCAATATGGGACTCTTTACTTATCCCGTCCTCATGGCAGCGGATATCCTGCTCTTTGACACCGATTATGTGCCCGTGGGCAATGATCAGTTCCAGCACGTGGAAATGGCTTGCGACATTGCGCAGAGCTTCAATTTCGTTTATGGTTGCGAGGGCTTCCGCATCCCACAGCCGATGGCACAGGAAGAGACCAAGACAGTGGTCGGGCTCGATGGCAGGAAGATGTCCAAGAGCTATGGCAATACCATCCCGCTCTTTGTCGGAGAGAAGGAACTGCGTAAGCTGGTCATGCGCATCGTGACCAATTCCCAGACCATGGAAGAACCCAAAGACCCCGATATCTGCAGTATCTTTTCACTTTACAAGGTCTTTGCCACGCCGGATGAGATCAATGATCTCCGCCAGCTTTACATCCAGGGCGGTATGGGCTGGGGTCATGCCAAGCAGGCATTGTATGAAAAGATGAACGAGGAACTCACTCCGCTACGAGCCCGTTATGAATACCTCATGTCGCACCAGGACTACATCCATGAGATCCTGAATGATGGCTCACACCGTGCACATAAACTGGCAACGACAAAGATGGCAATACTGAGGCAGATCATCGGCGTGACCTGATCGCTCTATGAAGATTACAGAAAGCCACCTCCGGATGAGAATTCAGAGGTGGCTATTTGGTATATATTTAGTTTACATTTTGAATCATCATGCTCTGGGGCTGGGCATTGTC
>VGPI01000199.1 GCA_016875595.1 Candidatus Cloacimonadota bacterium | reverse complement strand
AGCGCATGTTTTAGTCGATGTGCTGAACCGCGAGCTCGGATCCCAAGGAATATCTTTCCATCATGGAGTCAGTTACCGCCATCTCATGCTGCTGAAGAATGGTTCACCGGGAGTAAAACTAACCCCTCCACATGACGTGCCTGGCACACCCTGGAATGATGTCCTGCCTGAGGTAAAAAGCGCAGAAGGCAAAGCCACCGCAGAGATTCTGACCGATCTGATCATCAGATCGCATGCGGTTCTCTATAGTCATCCGGTCAATCAGATGCGGATCGCCCACGGCAAGGATCCTGCCAATTCGATCTGGTTCTGGTCTGCCGGTAAACGTCCGCAGATGCAGACCTTTATGGAACTTTACGGTAAGAGCGGTGCGGTCATCTCTGCGGTTGATCTCTTGCATGGTATCGGTATCTATGCTGGATTCAAGAACCTCTACGTAGAAGGCGCCACCGGTCTTTACAACACCAATTATAAAGGCAAGGTGGAAGCAGCGCTGGATGCCATCGGCAAGGTGGATGTCGTCTATCTGCATATTGAAGCAGCAGATGAAGCCGGTCATGAAGGTGATATTGCGCTGAAGATCAAGTGCATCGAAGCCATTGACCAGCGTGTGGTCAAGCCGATCATGGAAGCAACGGCAATGATGGATGAACCCATCGCTCTGGCTTTGCTACCCGATCATCCGACGCCTTGTGAGATCCGCACCCATGTCCATGATCCCGTGCCCTTTGTCATTTACAAGCCGGGAGTGGAAGCCGATCCCGTTCAGAAATATGATGAGACCAGCGCTGAAGCAGGTGCCTACGGATTGATCGCCGATGGTGAATTTATCCGGTTACTGCTGATGGATTAAGTACTTAAGCCCGGAGACCCCGGGCTATTTTTTACTCTCATCCAAAGAGTCATCATACCGAATAAACAGCCGGCAAACATCATCCTGCCAGTTCATAACGGCAGATCCGCTTTTATAACCGCGACACATGATCACAAAGACATATTGCCGGTCGTCGGCTGCGCGAACGTAACCGGCAATAGTATTCACTCCGGTCAAGGAACCCGTCTTGGCATGAATCCTGCCCCGGATGTCCTCGTCATTCAGGCGGTTCTTCATCGTTCCATCGATCCCATTGACCGCCAATGCATTATAGAACTGCTCAAACCACGGCTGGGAATGGCACCAGGCAAGCAATTGCCTGATCTGCCATGCGCCAACCTGATTCTTTCTTGAGAGACCGCTGCCATCGGCGACGGACATGGCTCCGGGATCGATCCCGATTTCTTTGAGAGTTTGTTTGATGTAACCAGTACCCGCTTTAGTGCCCTTACCAAACTGATGTAACAGCATCTCTGATATCATATTTGAGCTGTCTTTGAGCAAGTATCGGATTATATGGACAAGTTCAACCGATTCATAATCAAAGAGATGGATCATCTCAACCTTGTTCGGTTTAGCACGATCCTCGCAGTACCTTCCACTCAGGGTAATTCCTTTCCTGATGAAGGCGTTCCTGAGCACTGAGACCCCAAAATCCACCGGATCGCCGACACTGGCGCGTACCGTACGTTGGGTTCCCATGGGCATTGTACCATATATAAGTCGCTGATGCCGGTCATCGGTGAATCTGATCTTGATGTTTCGCGTGGTATTTGCCGGAGTGGTAATCAGTCGATTCTCCACAGTCAAATATGAGTACCCGTGTCGTGTGGTGATATTGACCGGCACACCGAGCGTATCAGGGGCGACCAGATCAAAGCCAATGGCGTTCTCATTAAACGAAAAGGGCGAAACTGGAGCGGCATAGCCATAGGGCTCATCATCTTTTTCCCAGCCATCGCCCCGCTTCTGAAAGGCAAATTTGCCGGTGTTGATGATCAATTTTCCCTTGATTCGATTTATTCCATGCGCCAATAGTGCATCCGCCCATTGCTCAAAAACAAGGTGTCCGCCTTCAGGATAGATACTTTCCGCCCAGCTTGGATCTCCATCGGCGATTATTACCAGATTCCCGATCAATACACTGTCTTTGATCTTCCCCCGATAGCCGATACGGGTTCGAAAACGGTAATCCCAGCCAAAGCGGCGGATCGCTGCCACTGTCGTAAACAGTTTCTGCACCGATGCAGGGATCATGTTCCGGGAAGAATTGTGCTCATAAACCGCTCGATTTCCCTCCAAAGAATAGAAACCCAGGGAGACCTGTGCCCCGTGCAAGGCATCATGCCGGAGCAATGCATCCAGTTCTGTTTTGAGTTCATTCCGGTCAATCCTGTCCGTTTGAGTGGCAGCTATTCCTGTGACCAGAACACAAATCAACAGAATAATGAGCAGATTCCTGCACATCGCCGAACGACTCTGATAACGAATTTTTCCTTGTTTCATCATGGGTGTGACGCTACACAGCATCCTGAAACTGGCAATGTTTTTTTTTCAAAATAGCCGATGAAAGTAAAAAACGAGTTTGTGCTTGACAAAAAACGGCGTATAATAAGATTAGCACTCGATTGTTTGGACTGCTAAAACGATAACAATAAACTACAGAATAAGAACATGGAGGTTTACTAACATGGCAAAACAAATGCAATTTGCACATGAAGCACGCACTTCGCTGAAGAAAGGCGTGGACAAGCTTGCCGATGCCGTCAAAGTGACGCTCGGACCCAAGGGCAGAAATGTGGTCTTGGACAAGAAATTCGGCTCTCCCACCATCACCAACGACGGTGTTACCATCGCCAAGGAAATCGAACTGGAAGACCAGTTTGAGAACATGGGCGCGCAGCTCTGCAAGGAAGTGGCAGAAAAGACTCATGACGTAGCCGGAGACGGAACTACAACCGCGACTTTACTGGCACAGGCGATCATTGAAGAAGGCATGAAGCACGTGACTGCCGGCGTCAACCCAATGTACCTGAAGCGCGGCTTGGAAAAGGCAGCCCGGATCATCGTGGATAAGATCCACGAATTCAGCACTCCCATCAAGAACAGCGAGGAAGTTGCCCAGATCGCCGCTATATCCGCCAACAACGATCCCGAGATCGGCATTCTCATCGCCAAAGCCATGGAATCCGTTGGCAAGGAAGGCATCATCAACATCGAAGAAGCCAAATCCATCGACACCGGACTGGAGAAAGTCGAGGGTATGCAGTTTGACCGTGGTTATCTTTCACCCTATTTTGTCACCAATGCCGACAAGATGATCGCAGAACTAGAAGATCCCTTTATCCTCATCCACGACAAGAAGATCAGCGTCCTCAAAGACGTCCTGCCGGTTCTGCAGGAGATCGCTCAACACGGCAAGCCCCTGATGATCATCGCCGAAGACATTGAAGGCGAAGCGCTGGCGACCCTTGTGGTCAACAAACTGCGCGGTGTGCTCAACGTCTGCGCCGTCAAAGCCCCCGGCTTTGGTGACCGTCGCAAAGCCATGTTGGAAGACATTGCCATCCTGACTGGTGCCACCGTCATCTCCGAAGAAATGGGACGCCGCCTGGATTCCTGTACGCTGTCCGATCTTGGCAGAGCCA
>VGPI01000198.1 GCA_016875595.1 Candidatus Cloacimonadota bacterium | reverse complement strand
GGACATCGTGTTGCCAGTCCGAACCGGCATGGATGATCATGTAATGGCCGTAGCTGCCAAAATCGATCTGCGGATCCAGAGCATCTGCCGTCTCGAACGCCACCTTGAAATATTCCTCCATTCTGGCGATAAAGACATCGGCTGTGGCGTTGGGCGGCTTGTAATAGCCCATGGAGTGAGGCAGGGTGTATGCCTGCCGGTCTTTGGGCCAGACGTCAAACTCCAGGTCATAAGAGCCATAGGATACTGCCAGATAGTAGAACCTCAGCGCTTCCATATTGGCTTCAAAAAAGGCGCGGTCATGCGGCGGACTACCGATGGTCGTTTTCCAAGTGGAGTCCGGTGCCAGCAGGAACTTGCCATTGCCGGTGGTGAGCGGATCGTCCGGCATCTCCTCCTGAAAGTCCACCAATATCACTAACAACCGGTTGTAATTCGGATTGCTGGATCGGCGCATCTGGTCGGATTTGGATAGCGGACTGTGTAACATGCCCGAATATGGGTATTGCCGAGGTGGATTCCAACCGGAATGACGACGCAATGGTATTTTCTGCGACCAGAGAATCCCCAACCCGGCAAACAGGATAAATACCATAAAACACCTGATTAGTACAGTCGGCTTAGCCGAGGTGTGTCTATTCATTCGCGGGATATTCTCTCTGTCGAAATCAAATGAAGCGAGCCGGCTCCGGATGTAGATGCCGGCTCGGGCAGAAATATGTGGTTTCATCAGTGTATCCGTTCAGGCTGGATTACATGCCAGGTTCAGGATCCTAAAACTCCGCTCCCAAAGAGAAATACTTATGATCACTGCCCAGGTTACCCGCCTCAATCATGGCAAAATCTGCCATGATCTTGTACTTGTTCTGGAAGTAGAATTGGAATCCCACACCAAAACTGGGTCCGGTTATCTCTCCTGCCTTGTCATAAAAATAACCGCCCCGAAGTGAGATCATATCCAGATAGGTGTATTCGATTCCTGTACCATAGATCATTTCGTCGATTGGAATCCACCCAGTGATCAAACGTTCGAGAAAGGAATCTTCATTTGCCAGGATCTTACTGGCTTCCACCGATAAGACCGCTTTGTTCATGGGAATATCCATTGCCTTGTAGGCAAATCCCATACGGAAGGTCATCGGCATCGGGTCTGCTTGCTCTTCGTCAACATACGTCACCCTGGGTCCCATATTCTGCATGACCATTGAAGCATCCAGACCATCCACAAAGAAGTCCTTATACTTCGCACCAGCATCAAAGGCAAAGGAAAATGCCTTGCCTTCGCTATCCGTAAGACCGGTGCCGGGCGCCAGATAACTGTATATGATCTTAAAATTGGCACCTAACCCAAGTTTCTTTGGCAATAGATCATAGCCGTAGCTAACCGCTCCGGCCACTTCAAAACTATGAAACTCCCCTAGATCGTTGCCAAATTCATCCGTTTTCTGTTGGGTACCCATATCCATCCAAACGACATTGAAACCCAGATTGCCCACTCCATCAAAATACTGATTGGCTGCCAGATACAGGTAGTACATGTCATCTATGCCCAAGCCACCGCCCTGAAACCAAGGTGTATGGTTAGCGGCAAATTGGGCTCCACGGTTGAAAGCCAAAGCACCAGGATTCCACCATCCTGCATAAGCATCTTCCGCCACTGCGGAATAAGCTCTGCCCATCCCGTTTGCCCGCGCACCGGGCTCGATGGACAGGAACAACAACGTCGCCTGCGATATTGCCATCATCAACGACGGCAGCAATATCAATGCGCTTATGATCACTGTTTGCATCAGGATCTTATGCCGGTTCATTCAAAACCTCCATTCGGTTGCATCAGAATTACAGGACCCAATAAACATTCCCGCAGATTCCCGCTCTGCTTTGAACACATTATAATCCGTCTTCCGACAAAGCAAATAGCGGATTTATCCCATATCATGTAGAATTGCTCAGCTTGAATAACAAGTTATCTTCTTTGTCTCCTTCTCAGGTGGTGCCGAAGGCCGGAATCGAACCGGCACGAGCCCGAAGCTCGGTGGATTTTGAGTCCACTGCGTCTACCTATTTCACCACTTCGGCACTGATGACCCCGATTATTACCATTGATTATCTTGTCAAGCGAAATCTGCTCCCGATCTTTATCTCGATCCTCATCAAATACTTGCGGACCCATTGGGAAGGAACGTAGAATAAATCTGATTATGGAACGGAGCTCAATTAATTGGGAGTTGGGCGGGAATAACAAGCCGGCACAGGATCTATCGAGGTGTTTTATATAACCACTTTTTCTTCGATACCGCCAGTGCACCCGTCGTTCATATCAAACCCTCCTCCCTGGTCTGCCATAATTTGTTCGGTGATGGCGCACAACAGTTATCCACTAATATCTTTAGCGCACATGGAAAATTCGTCTCTCAACCCCTGATCCCTACATTCAATGGGCATAGCATTCAATATTCATACGAGCCCGATATGGAAAAGAAAAGACGGATTCCGTTCGTCCGCGTTCTCCGTATTCTCTACTGTGCTTACACTCTCTCCTCCCTGCTTGATTACCTTAGTATAACCTTAGTATAACCTTACGATCGTAAGGTTATACTAAGGTTATACTAAGGTAATCAAGCAGGGAGGAAAGGTCTGTCCTGAACCAGAATTCTCCCTAAGTGAGTAATTGAATGGCATAGATAAGCCAGCGTTTCGGATAGTGAAGCCGCAGGGCTGTTTTTTCTCCTACCCGAATGGAGTTGCTGGTCTTAAGCTGATAGAACGGAGAATAAACAGGGGGATATCGTATCCGGTCTGGATTTCTTACTTGACATTTTTCCCCGTTTGGTCACAAGGTTCTATGTAAGATCAATTTCAGGAAGAGATATAATGACCGAGTATTCCGCCACAGAGTTCTTTGAGAGCAGTTTCGTATCCGTCAACGACCCGCGCCAGTTTGTGAGCAGCAGGAGAGCAAAGGCTTTTTCCCGACTGCCTGGCTACGTCTATGACTTGTTCCGGGCAAGGGCGTTATTGCATAACGGACAATCAGCCACTGCCCTCAAGATATTGGAACAGCTTCGCCGATCCCCCGAAGCGAATACAGATCACCTGTTTTCCGGCAAACTCCACCTGGTCTTGTATAGTACGAAGAACGACGGACTCTTCAGTTCGGCAGAGATCGAGGAGTTTCTCCTTCTGGCGACCAGGCAAACAGCACTGTCGGGAAGCGTAGCGCTGGAGTGCGAATTAAAGATCGCTCAATGTCTCATTTACAGAGGTGAAAGAGACATCACGACCTGTGAGGAACAGCTTCGGGCTGCCATGGCTTTGGCTTTGGCATCCGATCACTTTGAGTTGCGGCTTATGGTTCAGCTTGCCTATGGAGTAATGTATCAACTGAGTGATCTCCATCTCATAGCAAAGCAGGAATTGATGCTGATGCGTGAGCTTGCCGACAAACAAAGGTACCCCAATATCTATTGCATAATGCTCAGCCATTTGGGGGTCTCATATCTCAAAGAGAGAGATCCGTCCTCAGCCTCCCT
>VGPI01000197.1 GCA_016875595.1 Candidatus Cloacimonadota bacterium | reverse complement strand
GGCGTCTATCAAGTGATGATCAAGCGTTAATCAAGCGTTAATTATTAACGCTTGATTAAGAGGGGATAATGACTTGATTAAGAGGGGCAAGGAAGGGATGAGGGCGGAAGATTCTTTTCGGAGCTAAAAGTGGAGGGACTTTTCTTTGATCCCGGGAGGGCTTATGGAGGGGTTAAATATCTCAAGTGCCTTTGGTGATGAGCCGTTCCCAGGGTTTGCGCAGGGTATAAGTCATCAGGAGGCGTTGTTTGCCCATAAGGTGATCTGGCACAAGGTATTCGAAGGACTCCAGCGCCAGATAATGATGGAAGGGCAGTCCGGTCTTCCGGCTCACCTCTTCCACGATCCCGATGCCTTCACGGACGATAGATTCATCGGTGGAGTCCATCAGATTGGTATTGCAGACGAGTTCGGTGATGTGTAGCCGGCTGGCATATTCCAGTGATTCCTGCATCTTGATGATCTCTTCCGCATTGGAGGTAAAGGGACGGCGGGTATTGACCACCAAGAGCATCCGGTAGCCGCGCTGCTCGATTTGCTCGACAAATCTGCCCAAAGTCCGGCAGCCGGCAGGGTCGCCGCCAACGTCGAGGATGACGGTCTTGGCGGGGTTTTCGATGGCTCCTTTGATGCGGGGGGAGATCATGGGCAAATCGGCATGCTTGAATTCGCCTTCGGGAGCGATGACGTCAATACCATGCCGGGCAAAGTCCTCTCTGACATCCCGGGAACGGAAATAGGGATTGACCACGTCCATGTCCGCCAGGACGACATCCAAGCCCTCTCTATGTAACGATCGGGCGCTGTGGATGGCATACTCGCTTTTACCGCTGCCATAAGCACCGATGATGATGATCAGTTCATTCTTCATTTATGCATCCATTCTATTGTAGGAACAAATCGCTACTGTAATATTGCCGGAACATCTCTGTTCATTCTTCATTTATGCATCCATTCTATTGTAGGGGCGCTTTCCCTCAGCTATCACGTAGGGGCGCTTTCCCTCAGCGCCCCAGGAGTAAAACTATCAATTCCGGCAATTGGTGATAGGGCGCTTTCCCTCAGCTTTCACGTAGGGTCGCTTTCTCTCAGCGCCCCAGGAGTAAAACTATCAATTCCGGCAATTGGTGATAGGTCGCTTTTCCTCAGCTATCACGTAGGGGCGCTTTCCCTCAGCTATCACGTAGGGGCGCTTTCCCTCAGCGCCCCAGGAGTAAAACTATCAATTCCGGCAATTGGTGATAGGTCGCTTGAGACCAATATCTGCCTTATCTGGAAAAAGTCATCGAACATCCGGTCCGCTATCGCCTCGATCTTCTCCCACTCCGGTTGGGAATCCTCATCCCGGATGGCAAAGACATTCATCCCGGCGTTCTTGCCTGCCATCACACCGGATAGGGTATCCTCGATGACCAAGCAGTGCCCGGGCTCGACTTCCAATACCTCAGCGGCTTTGAGATAAATATCCGGAAAGGGTTTGCCCCGTAGCTCCATACAACCGGTGATCGCCGTCTGAAAATAGTCCCAGATGCCAGTTGCCGTGAGCACGATAGTCGCCAGTTCCAAGGAATTGCTGGTTCCCAGTCCGATCCTGATCCCTTGCTGGTTCAAACATTCCAGTAGTTCTCGCGCCCCGGGTTTCAACTTTACGGAATGGGCATAGTGATGGCTGACCATCCGGGTCCACTGCTTCATGATAGCATCCACGGAATCGGAGAGGTGAAAACGGTCTTGGAAGTATTGGGCGGTATTGATGAAACTATTACCGGCGGGGATGTGTTCAAAGAGGTCATCCGGAACGGCAATGCCCCTCTCGGCAAGGAAATCGGTATCCACCTGCCGCCAGAGAAGCATCGAATCGATCAGGGTGCCATCAAGGTCAAATATAACTGCTTGTAATCTCATAATAAAATGGAGCGGGAAACGGGACTCGAACCCGCGACATCAACCTTGGCAAGGTTGCGCTCTACCAACTGAGCTATTCCCGCTTATCAAATGTGGTACCAGAGGCCGGACTCGAACCGGCACGAGCTTGCACCCGAGGGATTTTAAGTCCCTTGTGTCTACCAATTCCACCACTCCGGCAAGAAGGTGGAGGCGACACCCGGATTTGAACCGGGGAATAAAGGTTTTGCAGACCTCTGCCTTACCACTTGGCTATGTCGCCTGTTAAAAATGGAGCGGGAAACGGGACTCGAACCCGCGACATCAACCTTGGCAAGGTTGTGCTCTACCAACTGAGCCATTCCCGCTCGGGGTTTCCAAACTTTCTGGGGGCATCATTTTGTCAATTAAAAACTGATGCCCTGATATTATCTTATTCGTGGAAGACCTCAGCCGTAAACCGGGAAAGCTGAGCTTGGGGATCGAGATATGACTTATCACGGACACCAGCTTTCCGGCAAATATGCTGCAGAAAAGTGTCCCGATCCCAGTTCCATTCTACGGGAACTTGGGGTAAGAGCAGTCCGCTGCCTCGCGGGTGCTCCAGATACAACCCGTCTCGCCCGATTTCGATCTCGCTGACATCCGTCACCGGTATCATCTCGCTGAGGATGGATATCTCGATCTCCAGTTTGGGGACTTCTTCAGCAGAGACCGGGTGAAATCGTGGGTCTTGAAAGGCGGCTGCTTTTGCCATCTCGATCACACTCTCAGCCAGAGGTTTGTAGCCCTTGATATAGCCAATGCAGCCCCGCAGGTCGCCATTCAGGTGCAGGGAGACGAAGAGACCATAACGGTTCCGGAATACCGGATCGGTAGGAAGGGGTGGAGGTTCGCCGCCGAATCGGGAAGCGATTGCTTGCCGGGCTAACTGGAGCAGCATGGAACGTTGTTCATCATCGAGCATATTTACTTCATCCATCAGTAAGTTAACGCTGCGGAGAGATAGCCCACTACCTGCGAATGATCGCCACTGGTATGACCGGAATGGGTGTAATTGAGGATTTCCACGCGGGAGGCATTCCTGAGTGCTGCCAGTCTGAGCAGGACGGCGATCGGTGCCCCGCCACAGGCTTCGCATTCCCCTTTCCGTAGGTCGCTCATCAGAGCGTTGGCATCCAGTGCATTTATGTGTTCAATCACCTTTGTATCCAGCGCTTCCGCTACTTTAGCCCGATGGTAATGGGAGAGATCGGAGGAGATGACGATCATAACCTGCTTTTCAGCGGCTGACAATACCTTGTCCAGTGCATAGGACAGCGTTTCCACCGAGGCGGGACTCTGATCTCCCATCATGACGGGGCAGATCTTGGTTTCAGGATAAAAGTATTGGATGAAAGGAAGTTGCACTTCCATCGAGTGTTCATTCTGATGATACCAGGGATCGATCTGCTCCGCTCCCGACACTTCCAAACTCCCTGCAATGTCCTTATCTATGGTTAAAACACCCAGTGGGGTCTGATAGCTGGTAAAAGGAGACACGCTAAATCCGAAACTATTCGCCCGGTGACTGGGATGGATGATGATAAAAGAGTCGATTGCCAGGTGGGATATGCGCTGAAAGCCATAAGCAGCGCATTTGCCGGAATATACATAACCAGCATGAGG
>VGPI01000196.1 GCA_016875595.1 Candidatus Cloacimonadota bacterium | reverse complement strand
ACTGCACAGCAAGCTCCACCTGCCGGAGGAGCTCGATATTCTGTTGGTGGTCGCCCTGGGCAAACCAGCGGAAAAGGTGATGATCGATGAGGTCTCTGACCCTGACGACATGGAATACTGGCGTGATGAGGACGACGTACATCACGTGCCCAAACGGAGTTTGGACGATCTGATCATCGGTTCTTAGTCGTCCATCATCCCGTTCAGTTCCGAGGGATCATACCAATGGAGCATGCCCTGGATGCGCCGGATCTCGGTCTCGAGCACGGTTTTACGGTTAAGCGCTTCACCAGAACGCGATACAGATTCTGCGACCGGATCTCACTCTGGATGGCGTGTTGAAAGGTCTTCTGTCTATCCTTGGTTCTTACTCCATTTGAGAGCTGTACATTTTCATCGACAGATGTAATGATAAGACAATAATGGCTTTTCATCAAGTGCAAGCCAGCCACCGCTGCAGGTTTCGCTTGACAAAAACTTAGCAGTCACAAAATGTGTTTGCTAAATTCACTGACTTGATTATCATAAACATGAAACGAAAAATAAGTCCAATGGAGGAAACATGAAATTGAGACCGATTGAAGACCGAGTGGTCATCAAGATCAAGACCGCATCAGAAGAGAAAAAGATCGGCGGAATCATCATCCCCGATACAGCCAAGGAAAAGCCCCAGATGGGTGAAGTGACCGCGGTCGGCACCAGCGAAGAGATCCAAAAACTTGTCAAGGTCGGAGATGTGGTGCTTTACGGCAAATATGCCGGCACCGAGATCGAACTCGACGGCGAAAAGATGCTGATCCTGAGCAAGAACGATATTCTGGCAATAGTTGAGTAAAACATGGCAACCAAGGAGTTTAACCAAAGCAACTTCGCAAGCGAAGTTATCGCCTCCCCGATAGCCGTTCTGGTCGATTTTTGGGCACCCTGGTGCGGACCCTGCAAGGCACTGGGACCGACCATCGACCAATTGGCGGCTGAAATGGAAGGAAAGGTAAAGATCGGCAAGCTTAATATCGATGAGAACCCCGACCTTGCCGCCCGTTATTCGGTCATGTCCATTCCCACTCTGCTCCTCTTTGTCAAGGGCGAAGTAGTAGAACAACTGGTGGGTCTGGTCAACAAGGCAAAGATAGCACAGGTCATCTCCAGCCACCTTTGATCCTGAACTCATAAGCAATCGTCACCGCGCCGCCCTTTGGGGCGGCGCTTTCCTTTGATCCGTTCCAGTATCCTCTTCCTTGCCCCTCTTAATCAAGTCATTATCCCCCCTTAATCAAGCGTTAATTATTAACGCTTGATTAAGGGGGGATAAAGAAGTGATCAGGGGAGGGAAGCAGGGGGTATGCATCATTGACGGACGATAAAGAGCCCCGGCTCATTGACAAAACACAGGGCACAATTGCCGATGATCATGTATTCGTGGCGGAAATAGTCGGAAAAGCTCTGTACTCTGGTCAATTCAATGTCGGCACCCGCGACGGGACGGAAGAACAATCTGGCGGTCGGGATCAGGGTGGGATCGTCGATGGGAACGTAGATAAAAGGATATTGATCTGAGGCGAAATTGTCGATAAACGCGGGATTGAAGGGGTTTCCCTGGGGATTGCGGAAAATGATCCGGTAGCCGTACAGGGCTTCGGGGAGGTTGGGTACGGTCGCTACCCTTGCCAGGATCACCTGCGATCCCAGCGGGAGAGCGGAGGGAATAAACGACTGTTGAACGGTCATTTGCGATTGGTACAGAGACAGATGAAAGGGAATAAATAAAGCCATCACCGCTGCCATTATCTGGGTATGAGGGGCGTTATCGTCCAACATCGCATAGGCACCAGCCATGGTCAGGAGGAAAGACACATACCCCCGGTCAATGGTATAATTCCAGTCGTTCAGATCAGTTGCGTCAGTATAAGGATATATACGATAAGGCACACCGGTGGATTCAGAAAACAGCAGCCGGGCTGCCCGTCCGGTCGTGTGCCAGTAGATGCGGGGAGTGACGGTGGCGAGTAGGGAGGAATCGTTAAATGAGAAATAGATCGCCCGTGATGCCTGAGCCAGGTCGTATTGATTGGCAAGAATGGAGTATTGATCAGGCAGGGCATCATGCAACTCAACTGTCATTATGCTATTGGGCGGAATGGTCGCATCAGAATCGGTAAAGACCTTGAAATCATTGGTGTTAAATGCCATGGTGGAGTAATAGGCAAGCGGAAAACGCCCCGCTTCATCAGTGGTCAGGGTAGCGGCGAAATAGTCACCGCCGAACTCAGGATAAAATGACACCCATTGATCATCGGTTTGAAACTGGTTATCATCGCTCAAGGCATCAGTGGCATAGAGTTTGAGACGGGGAAAACCGCTCCGTTGCATAAGCACCGCTGGTCCGCGGGCGTTGTCGAAAGTGACGATCTTTCTGTCCAAGACGGTATTGCGCAACCGGATGTGGAATTCGGCGGGCAGGTCGCTGCGGGTTTTGCGGCTGAACATATCTACCCGGGCAAGAGGCATTACATTGCTGAGATGGAAGGGGCTGCCATTGAACCAGGGATGAGTAAGATCGGTCGCCGGAGCGAGATTGATGCTCAGTTCGGTATAGTCTCGTCT
Organism: Candidatus Cloacimonadota bacterium; assembly: GCA_016875595.1. Taxonomy (GTDB): domain Bacteria; phylum Cloacimonadota; class Cloacimonadia; order Cloacimonadales; family Cloacimonadaceae; genus VGPI01. Next base: position 969 of record VGPI01000196.1, on the reverse strand, counting down.
GACGGGGTCATTCCAGCTCACTTCGGCATTCCCGGTCTGGATCCGGCAGTTGCTTTTGAGATATGGTATCCTGATCTGGGTTTGATTGCCGGTATCATCAGCCAGCAGATAGATCCCGCTATACGAGATCCCGGAGTAGATATAGCCGTCACCAGAGGAGAAGTGATCCGCATCATAAGCTCCCGCAGAAGTCTTGTAACTGATGTGATCGAGCTCTGCGGTACGATAACATCGGAAGAGCCGGCTTGCCGGGTTGATGGTATGCGTCGTGGCAAGCCCCGATTCGATCCATTGGTTAGCCGGTAATGACTCCATCTCCTGTCCCTGATGGAGAAAACGGATGGCGTATGCGGTGTACCCGCTGATCTGATATGGTGTGCCATTGAAGTAATCGGTTAAAAGGGTGGATAATTGGGGATTCAGTTCGATCCGTACCGACCAGTCGGGCAGATTGATCGAGCGGAAATCAAGCCAGACGCTCTGGATAAAAACCTTTTCCAATCCGGCATCAAGTGGTATGGTAACGCTGTCCTGTCCCGACAGTGGCGTTCCCAGGACATAGGTGCCGCTGCCCTGGAAGAAGGAGAACAATTCCCCATCCACGATCTGCCAGGTGTTTGCACCTTCCTGCCAGCCAAAGACATCAGTGGCGGATACCCTGGTCCATTGCTGCTGAAAAACCCGGCGGGCGGGCAGATCAGTACGGATCAGAGCATAGGCACCGCTTATCCAATCGTAGGGGCGCTCTCCTTCGGCGCCCCAGCACCTCCGGTCTGTTGCATAAGCACCGCTACTGACGTTGCCCGTGGTCTGAACCCTGACAGCGGGGGAATTGGTGGCAAAGCCCGGGAAGATGGATTGCAGGAGACCGATCTCCGCCGGTGTCAGATCCATGGTGGCAGTGATCCTTACCGATCCAGCGCTGGCGAGATATGTATCCTTGAACTGAATGCCAAAACCCCGGCTTTC
>VGPI01000195.1 GCA_016875595.1 Candidatus Cloacimonadota bacterium | reverse complement strand
ACCCTACGAAACAAATCTCCGCTCTCTATTCTCAATTCTCCATTCTCAATTCTCCATTCTCCATTCTCCATTCTCAATTTTGCTATTTATCCAGCAGTTTATGCACGCCGTCCCAGTCCGGAGGCGGAGGATTGTTTCGATAATGATCGCACCTTTCTTTCATCGTCCGGGCGGCTTTATCAGACCGGGGCGCAGCGCTGAGGTGGCTAAAGATCGCTTCCGCTTCGTCCCAATTCTGAGCACGGTACAGTGCCAGCGCCCGTTCATAATCTTCGATCAGCGGACGTTTTGCTTCATCTTTGGCATCACCTATCACCCCTATTAGTTCGTAGATGCGCGTAGGCAGGGATTTGCCTTTGACCGTGATCAGATCCAGTTCGCGGCACAGCAAAGCATCCTTGACATAGTGCCAGGTGGACTGGCTGATGATGATATGTGTGCCAAAGATCTTATTCACCGCTTCCAACCGGGCAGCCAGATTTACCGCATCCCCGATGGCAGTATATTCCATCCGTCTTTGTGAGCCGATATTGCCGGCAACCAGCGGACCGGTATTGATCCCGAGCCGCGTTCCCAGGTGAAAGACCTCCGGTTTCGTAGCGGTCTTTGCTTCCCACCGCGCCTGAAACGCCAGGCTGTAATCCCGGTGTGCCAGCGCCGCACGGCATGCCAACATCGCATGATCCGTCCGGGCGATCGGGACGCCGAATATCGCCATCAGTCCATCGCCGGTATATTTATCCAGCAGTCCGTTGTGATCGAGGATGGAATTGGTAAAGTCGTGGAAATATTCATTCAGATAACCCACCAGAGTGCGTGGCAACATCCCCTCCGAATGCGTGGTAAAGTCATAAATATCGGAGAACATGACCGTCGCCTCATATTCCTCTCCGCCCAGTTCCACCAGATCGGGATCGCTGACAATCTTGTCCACCAGTTCAGGATGCAGGTAGCTATTGAAGATCAGGCGCAGTTCCTTTTTCTGTCTGCCTTCCATCACATAGCTCACCGTCAGGCTATAGAGCCAGGCAACCATGAATGCCAGTAGCGGGCTGACAAAGGCGATCTGGATCCGATACAACCCAAAGAGCAGGAAGCCCAGCGCAAAATATGCCACATAAAACACGATCACAAACAGCGTGGAGGTTCCGCTGCGCAGACGCATCACCGCCATCACCACCAGCAGGGCAATAACCAGGAGGATAACCAGATCCTGCCAGGGCGCGCTCCGCCGGATAAAATCCTGATTGAGATAATTGCTCAGTGCCGTCGCCCAGATCTCCATGCCCGGCAGTCCCCAGGTGTATGGACTGGACTTGAGATCCATGAGACCAGCGCCGGTAGCGCCGATGATCACATACTTACCGGCGAAATAGTCGTGTGGTATTGCCGGTTTTCCACCATCATGAAAAGCCGCTGCACTCTGGAGCAATTCCTGAAAGGAACGATAGGTAAAGACGCCGTCCACGCCGCCTATGCCATACCAGTTCAAGGCGATATCACCCGGCTTCGTCATCCGGAAAGGACGGAGGAGAACATTACCGACCTGCCGGGCTTTACCTTCGGACTCGGCATGGGACTGACTGCGGGTCAGCCAGACCTGCATTGCCAAACTGGGATACAGCTTCCCTTGCAGTTCATAAAAACCTGGCAGTTCCCGGACGATGGAATCGCCTTTTCTGGTCAGATTGATCACTCCGGTTCCGGCAGCATTTTGCGCAAACACCGGCAGAGGCATCTGACCCCCTGCCCAACGGCTGAATTGAAACATATCCGGCTGTTCCAATTCCACCGCACTGCGCAGCATACCCTCAGCAACCGTCGTCTCCGTCTCTTCCAGCAGGATACTGCTCAAAAAGACCCTGCCGCTACCGGCAATGGCATCGGCAAATTGGGCATCTGACGCCTCGGAGTCAATATCCGCCCGGTCAAAATCAGGACTGTCGAACAGCACGTCAAAGATGATGGTTTCCGCCCCCACCTCGGTCAGATAACTGGTGATGTAGGCATAGAACTCCCGGGGTAGGGGCCAGCCCTGACGCAGGTTTTCCTCGATAAACCGCAGTGAGCCGTCGTCAATGGCGATCAGGACGATATTGCTATCCGCCCGTTCGGGGATCGGACTCAAGCGGAAACGCAGGTCAAGCGTCTTTTGCTCAAACTCCTCAACGAAGGGGATCCGCCCGATTCCAAAGACCAGCAGGGCGATGATCACCGCCACCGGCAAACAGATCCAGACCCGCTTGTATTTCTTGCTCAGCCAGTGATTGATCTTGCTGCGCTGCATTCTTATCCTATGTTATCTCGGTTTCATTCGTCTTTAGTCAGCCAACTCTGTTCGATCATCCTTCTCAACTCTCTCAACCTTTACTCTTGATTCTCTTTTTCCATCGGCTTACTTTGTCTTCTGCTTCAGTTTCTCATACAGTTCCTGGATCTTTACGTCCGCAATTGCCTCGTCATAGTGACCTTCCTCGCCGGCTTGGAGCGAGAAGGCGATCTCCAGATATTTCCGTGCTTGCTTGTATTTCTTGAGTTCGTACAGGGCAAAAGCCGCCCAGACATAGGCGTCGTAATGTTCTTTATTGGTCTCTATTGATTGTTCCAGCGCTTTGACCGCCGCTTTGTAATCCTTCTGTTTGTACAACGCTTCACCCTTGTGTCGCCAGGGGCATGACCAATTCGGATAGTCACGATTGATCCGGTCATAGATCTCCACTGCTTCGGGCAGGCGATCCAGCGACATCAGGATATTTCCCAATAAAAACTGCTCTCCGGCAGACAGTTCAGCCAGGATCTCTTTCGTTTCCCGCAAGATCCGGTTGATTTCCATACTGGCAAAATAGGCGGCTTGCATTTCGATCTGCCGGTTTTCGGGAGCCTTTATCTGCAATTGTGTCAGGTATTCCATCGCTTTACTAAAGGTCTCAAGTCCGGGTTTGTCCAAGTATTGCCTCAGGGGGTTCACATCCTCCTGAGCAGCAAGAGCTACCAGCATCAGAGCCAGTGTTAGAAACAGGAGCGTCTTCTTCATTTTGTCCTCACTTACTTATTTTTGTTACGGTTTGCCTCAATATCGAACCCTGTATTTATGTCAATGCTTTTTACTGTGCTCTGCTTAGTGACCCGGTTACATTACAAAGTCTCACCCAAATCTGCAAATGCTATCAACTGTCATAGTTGTCGTATGGATTTATGCGGCAGAGAGATAGATAGGACTGGCTTTGGACTGTGTCACAGTAGTATTTGGAGGCGATTGCCGTTTCGATATCACGGTTGTAGAAAACAAACGCTGTTTATAGGCTGGTTTCGGATCATCAGATTTTGGCGTGTGGCGTTTCCTCCTTGCTTGATTACCTTAGTATAACCTTAGTATAACCTTACGATCGTAAGGTTATACTAAGGTTATACTAAGGTAATCAAGCAAGGAGGATGCCTGGTAAATCCACATGTACGATGGGATGAAGCCAGGAAGAAGTAGGTAGAAGCTTGATGGAGGGGCGCTGAAAGAAAGTGCCCCTACGTTTGGGGTTCGGGTGATCGCATTGCCTCGTGATTTGGGTTTTTATCCGGTCTCAA
>VGPI01000194.1 GCA_016875595.1 Candidatus Cloacimonadota bacterium | reverse complement strand
GCCTTCAATGGGGCTTACCATCATCCCCCGTTCCGGCTGAACGATCCTGCCCTTGGTGCGGAAACTGACCATGATGTAACCATACCAGACAAAGCTTGCCACGGTTATCGTCAACAACGGGAAATATATGTAATCGAGGTTGCGCAGGAGAAAAGTGATGATCAGAGAGAGACAGATGGCGAGAATGGGAGAGGTCAGACGGCGGTATTTTCGCCTCTGGATCTGGCGCAGGATCTTGTAATCAGTCAATAAATATGACTTGCTGAGGTTATCCATGATCTTACTTTTGAGTACGCGTCCAGGTGTCGGTACGACCGATCAGAGAAACGCCGATGTAGCCACGTAGCTTGAGTGTGTTGTGGTCCACCAGTTCACCCTTGCTGGAATAGGTGTTGCCGGATTTGGGGTCGTAGATCTTACCGCCGCCGTAATTGCTTTTGCCTTTGTACTCAAGGCCGGTCACGATGACCAGTCCGATCAAGGGACGGGATTGCAGGGCGTCATTGGGGTTCTTGTGGTCAACCTTGGGTTTTCCCTTGGCATCATTGGGTTCTTTGAGCCAGACGATCCGGCCGGCATAGTTACCGGCAGTAGTTCTGAAGATCTCGATCTTGCTGGTTTTTCCGCCATTGAACCAGACCCCGAGGATCCTGTCACCCTCATTGGTCTGGGAGATAAGGCAGAGCGGCAGTAGCAGCGTTATGCTCAGAATGATCAAAACGGTTTTTTTCATTGTGTACTCCTTATTGGTGGTTAGCCGTTTGGAACTGACAAGCTGCGCTTGTGCACCGGAAGTCATCCGATGCCGCAACGGGAATAGATGTGGTCGATATTACGTAAATACCTGTCAGCCGTAAAGATATCCCTGATCTCAGCCTCGTCCAGGGCACTGGTGATCTCAGGGTTTGCCAAGATGATTTCAAGGAACGGACGAGCTTCGCCCGGGCAACGCATAGCGGATTCCTGCACCAGGGCATAGGACTGCTCGCGACTGAGCCCGGAATTGGTCAGCAGTAAAAGCAACGCTTGCGAGAAGACCAGACCGCGGGTTAATTCCACATTCTGCATCATACGCTGAGGATAGACGACCAGGTTCTCGATCAGGACGGTTGCCCGGTCAAGCATGTAGTGGGTCAGAATGCATGTATCTGGCAGAATGATCCGCTCGACCGAGGAATGGGAGATATCCCGTTCATGCCAGAGCGCATTGTTCTCCAGGGATGCTTGGCAATTGCAGCGCAAGACCCTTGCCAAGCCGCAGAGCTGTTCACTGATGATGGGATTGCGCTTATGCGGCATCGCCGAAGAGCCCTTTTGTCCCTTGCTGAAGTTCTCCTCCGCTTCGCCCACTTCGGTGCGTTGCAAGTGTCTGATCTCCAGGGCGATCTTTTCCAGCAGAGTACCGATCAGAGCCAGGGTTGTCACGAACTGCGCATGCCGGTCACGCTGAATGACCTGGGTGGAGATATTGTCGGGTTCCAGATCAAGGTACTTGCATGCAAGTAGCTCAACCTCGGGAGGCAGATGAGCATAATTACCCACCGCACCGGAAAACTGACCTACTGCAACGGCATCGATGGCATCATTCAACCGTTTGATATTGCGTTGCGTCTCGTCAAACCAAAGAGCAAACTTCAGTCCGAAAGAGGTTGGCTCAGCATGGATGCCGTGTGATCTGCCCATACAGAGTGTCTTCTTGTGTTCCCTGGCACGCAGTTTGAGGGTCTCAGCCAGACGATAGAGTTCGGTCAGGATGAGTTCGCCGGATTGTTTCAGTTGCATGGCAGTGGCGGTATCCAGGACATCTGAGGAGGTCATGCCATAATGGATCCAGCGGGATGGAGCGCCAACATATTCGGCCACGTTGGTCAGGAATGCGATCACATCATGCTTGGTCACGGCTTCGATCTCTTCCACGCGATCCAGATTAAAATCCGCCCGGGCTGAGATCTGTTCCCAGTCATTGGATGGTATGATCCCCAATTCATACATTGCCCGGCAGGCAGCAAGTTCCACTTCCAGCCAGCATTCCAGCCGGTTCTGAGCAGACCAGATCCGCTCCATAGCAGGCAGGGAATAACGCTTGATCATAGCATCACCTCACTCGGCATCTGGTAGCGGAGGATCGGGATCCTCCGGGACTTCCTGTATGGGATTAAATGGTCCCCTGAAGAGCGGTGGCAAGGGCTCGATCGGAAACTGCCCAAACCTGATCTCATCGATCTCCATGACCGCTACCGTCTTGCCCTGCGTTTTTATAGTCACGATATCCGGCTCACCGTGACGATTGTATTTGATGATCACTTCACTGTTCGATCGTGGCTCAAAGACACGTTTCAACTGCATGTTTTTATTAAAGTGCAATTCAACGCTGTCAATCACGGTCTTCCGCTTACTGATGATCTCCGGTCCATACAAGTCCATTAGCGTATCCAGATCAGGGATCAGATGAGGCGGGAGATTGCTGATGTACCGATCATAGTCCACATCCTGCAGCTTCGGCATAATCGGTGACCGCACACTGAAGTAATCACCATAATAGACCGAGATCAGCGCTCCTCCGGAACCACCCCAGGCACCGCCACCGATCAGATCGAGACGCATCTCCATCCCCTGTTTGACCATAACGAAGTTATTACGCAGGGACAATTGGCCATAATTGACTTGCAATATGCCGTCACAGCGGAAGTTCTGCCAGCGTTCCAGTTCCTGGCGCAGGTTCTGGCTATCGTTCCTGGCAGCAATCCCACAGATCGTTGACAGGCACAGGAAAACGAGGATATACTGGCGCATATTATTCATCCCTTGCCCCAGGTAAAGCACTTATGTTCCGGCGAAGGAGGCTGGCCAGACCAAAGATGGCAGCAATGACCATGATCAAACTCAGAACCTGCCCGATGGTCATATAGCCGATCAGCCAGTGGTACTTCTCGTAAAAGACGAGTTCATCCGGCACCCGGACAAATTCGATGAAGTAACGCATAAAGCCATAAAACCCGATAAAGAACCAGAAGGTCATGCCGGTGCGCTTGCTTTTACGGAAAATGTATTGACTCAGCAGCCCCAGAGCTACTCCCTCAATCAGCATCTCATACAACTGTGTAGGATGCCTGGGCACCTGATCGGGAGCGGTCTTGAACACCATTCCCCAGGGAAGGGAGGTCGGGATGCCAAAGAGTTCCTGATTGATGAAGTTCCCCAGTCGTCCCAGTCCCAATCCAATGGCGACCAGTGGCATGGCCGGATCTGCCAGGGTATAGAAATTGTATTTCTTGCGGTTACAAAAGATCAGCCCGGCAATGATCACACCCAAAGCCCCACCGTGGAAGGACATGCCACCTTGCCAGACGGCAAAGATGGAGAGCGGATCCTGGATGAAGTAGATGAAGTTGTAAAAGAGGACATAGCCGATCCTGCCCCCGAGGATTACGCCCATCATCACATAAAAGACCAGTGTTTCATAGTCCTCGCGTTTCAGTTTGATATCCTTGCGGCGCAGGTTGTATCGATAGAGGATGTAACCCAGGATAAAGCTCAGGACGTAGAAGAAGCCATACCAGCGGATATGTAATACCGTACCAAA
>VGPI01000193.1 GCA_016875595.1 Candidatus Cloacimonadota bacterium | reverse complement strand
CTTCAGCGACCTATCACGCAAAGCCCGAACGTAGGGTCGCTTTCCTTCAGCGACCTATCACGCAAAGCCCGAACGTAGGGTCGCTTTCCTTCAGCGACCCAATAGTAAAAGTGTAAACCGGAGCATCCGAACGCTCCACCCTTGATTTGAACGACAAAACCAAGAAGCCCAAGGAGTAAGATGTCCTGCCCCAACCAACAACAGAACGCTGCCAAATGCAATTGCAGCTACCCCTGTTCCCGCAAGGGAAACTGCTGTGAATGCATCCGTTATCACCGCTCACTGGGTCAATTGCCCGCCTGCTATTTCAAGACGGAATTCGAAAAGACCTACGACCGCTCGATCGATAATTACCTTCGCCAGAGCAGATAATTATGCGCATTATCCCCGCGGCTGAGATCCACACCGCTGTCACGGAAGCCATAGGCAATATCGCTTACGGCATTGATCCGCTACTGAAATCTGCTTTGGAAAGAGCCCTGGCAGCCGAGACCAGTGCGACCGCCCGGGATGTACTTTCCACTCTGTTGGAGAATGCCGCCGTCTCAGGGCGTGCACGCATCCCCTATTGTCAGGATACGGGAACGGTGGTGGTCTTTGCCGGTATCGGTAATGAAGTCCTGATCTCCGGCGCTCTGCTGGACGAGATCATCAATTCCGCCGTAAGTGATGCCTGGAAGGTTAACTACTTGAGACCGTCAATCGTCTGCTGTCCCTTGTCCCGCACACCGAATAGCGGTGACAACACGCCTGCCGTGATCCATCATCGGATTACTGCCGGGGATAAATTGCACCTGTCCATCGCCCTCAAAGGCGGTGGTGCTGAAAACATGAGCGCAATCAAAATGCTGTCACCCACCGCATCCGAAGACGAGATCATCGGCTATGTCACCGAAATCGTCACCAAAGCCGGCGGTAAGGCGTGTCCGCCAGTGATCCTCGGCATCGGCATCGGAGGCAATTTTGAGACCGCTGCCATGAATGCCAAACACGCGCTATTTGTCCCTTTGGACTCGCGCCATCCCGATGACCGGATCGCCCGTTTGGAACAGCGGATATTGCAAGCAGTTAATGCCACCGGCATCGGTCCCCAAGGCATGGGCGGAAAGACAACTGCCCTGGCGGTACACGTCATTACTGCTCCCTGTCACATTGCCTCCTTACCCGTCGCCATCAATCTGCAATGCCACGCCCACCGGCATTGCGAGATCATCCTTTGATCCCACTGGACAGAAGGGTCGCTTTCCAAAAGCGACTCCTCAACAGGATTAACCATGCGAATCATTGAACTCACCTTACCCTTGACGCCAGCCGATATTTCTGGCTTGCAGACAGGCGATAAAGCCCTGCTCAGCGGCATTTTATACACAGCCCGGGATCAGGCACAGCAGCGGCTCTGTCAGCTTCTGGATAAGAACGCCGAATTGCCTTTCTCCCTCGCATCCGCCACACTTTTCTACTGCGGACCTTCACCCGTTCCACCCGGAAGGATCTGTGGCGCTATCGGACCCACGACTGCATCCCGTATGGACAAATACACTCCCCAACTGATCGAAAACGGCTTGAGGGTCATGATCGGCAAAGGCGAACGTTCCCCTCAGGTACAAGAATTCCTCCGTCAATACCAGGCAGTTTACCTGACCGCCATCGGAGGCGCATCGGCAATTCTGGCGCAATCAGTAACTGCCTTCGATCTCTGGTGCTGGCAAGAGCTCGGTCCGGAAGCCATCTATCGCATTGCTGTAAAAGACTTCCCCTGCTACGTGAATTGCCTGTGAAAGCAAATCGAACTCGAAAAGAAAAGCGACTGAGATAGAACTACAAAAAACCCTCCAGTGCCGGTTGCGACCCCTCTTGCCCCTCTTAATCAAGTCATTATCCACCCTTAATCAAGCGTTAATAATTAACGCTTGACTAACGCTTGATTAACGCTTGATCAGGAGAGGCAAGGCAGAGCGATTCGATAAACGATGGATTATCAGGGAGATAGCTTGCTATTGAATTACCGGTGGTTTGACAAACACTCATATACATCGTGACACTTCCAGATAGATCTGAGCAAGTGACCTGGTGAAACGATCAGTGTGAGACGTAGGAGATAATTGACTAAGCTGAAGAAATCGTAAGCGTGACAGGAGGTATGTTTATGATGTTGTTAAGATGTATGGTTATGACTAAACTCAGGGTTGCCTGAGCAGCAGGATCTTACCGGAAGAGATGAGTTCAGAGAAAAGATCATCGGTTGTCAGGGTGTAGATGTATATCCCTGATGATAAAACAGATATGCTGATTTCAGCGGATTGATTTAGCTCACTGGTGGTTTCTTTGTGCACCAATTGCCCTTTGAGATTGTACAGTCGGATGGTGTATGCCGAACGCGGAGCGTTATCCCATTTGATAGTGATCAGACCCCGGCTTGGGTTGGGAAACAAATGCAGCTTTGGGGCGGGAGGAACTGACTGAGGCAAGGACGTGATGCAGGCAATAGTGGTTTGGTAATACCGGTGTGGTGCATTATGAGGTGCTGAAGCTGATCGGCCACTGGCATCGGATGCACTAAAGAAGTACTCCAGAACCTGCCCACTATCAAGTCCGGAAAGAGAGGCTCGATAAAACAAGGGGAGATCTGCTGGAATAAGACCGGTGCTTTGCCACTCGGTTGCCGGTCTGACGCGGTAATAACAACTCAACTCGCCGGTCGTTAACTGATACTGTCCGTATGACTTGATCCTGACCTCAGGGCTATATTCACCATTGACAAGGAAGGTCGTCACCTGGGGAGGCGAATGGGTCATCCGAAGCATTTCACCGTCCGCTATACCCATGACACGGCAATGCAGGGCATCATAATAATACCAGTCTGTCCAGGGAAACCCGATCACCTCATATCCCGGTATTGCATCCTGATAGGTCTGAATTGCGGCGGCGTCGGAAGTGATATTGAACAAGGGGACATAGACCCGCCCGTTGAGGATATATGAATTGGTATAGGCGGCGGCATAATTGTCGGAATAGGTGGGACAATAGATGCGAATGACGCGGTATGGCTTGTTCCAGATCGAAGTGGTTTGAGCGAACTGCTGGGCGATATTTTCCGCCCGGCTGAATTCCGGATGTTCGGGTGGCAGTTGTTTGACCAGAACGGTCTCCTCGTCCAAGAGCTTCGCCCAGCAGTCGATGTGCTGGATGCCGTATAACTCGGGATTGATGGTAAAATAGTAATTTTGGACGCCCAGAACGTTTTGGGCAAGAGCGAGAAAGGCATCCGAATTCATCAGTGAGAAATTCTCATTGATCATCTGGGCGGTGGAAAAGGCGGTGCCATAACCGTCATACATGACGTTTCCACCCGTTAGATAAGCAGCAAAGGGGACGCGCGGTACGCCCAGATAAGAACAGAGGATCTGGTTAACGTCATCGTCCTCCGAGGGGCGGTAATGATCATCCTCCCTGCCCGGCACCCAGGGATAGCCGTTGAAGATGGGATCTACTATACCCATCGTCTCGTCGTCGATAAATACTGATTGCGGTCCCCAGTCCCGGGTCCAGTGGGAATTGGTCGGGGCAAAGACAAAGCGGCAGTTATTGAGGTTGGTATTCCAGTGGGATAGGGTGCTCAAAGCTGAGTTGTAC
>VGPI01000192.1 GCA_016875595.1 Candidatus Cloacimonadota bacterium | reverse complement strand
GTGCTAAGGACGTCAGGAGATAGTAGAATCACAATGGTAGATGCATTGGAAGGAATATTGCATGGCTTGAAGTGTCTTGATATAAAAAGTAAATAGATGGAGGAACTCGTGAAGACATCCATAACCCTGTTCCTGCTGATCTTCAGCATAATTGGATTCAATGCCAACATATTGTGGCAAAATGAACTTGCTATCCGTCACGGAGTGAATATCGAGTGGTTTAGAACCGCTGCAGAGACCACTGACGGTGGCGCAATTTACGTCTGGTCTGACACCAAACTCGGTGAACGTGACCTCTATGCCCAAAAAGTTGACGCGCAGGGAAATTTAGTTTGGGGAGCACCGCTCATGATTGATGGCAAGCCCGACCGTCAGGAAGATCCGGTGATCACCAAGACATCAGATGGCAATTACGTGATCGCCTGGATCGATTTTTCGATCGACCTCGATGGTGACGTGTATGCCCAGAAAATCAATAACGCCGGCCAACTCCTCTGGCAGACGGGTGGCGTGCCGGTTTGTGCTGTTCCAGGGGTTCAAATCTCCTTGAACATCGAGCCCGATGCCACCGGTGGCGCTTACATTGTCTGGGTGGATTCCCGCAATCCGGGTTTGGATCTTTATGGTCAACGACTGAGTGGAGATGGGGCTGCTCAGTGGGCGCTGCACGGTATTGCCATTGCCAATAGCAGCACTGGCGATGAAGAACAAAACACGATGTGGGCGGATGGAACCGGAGGGTTGATCATTGCTTACGCGCTCAATATTGGCGGAGCTGAGGATCTTTTTGTAAAACGCTTTCTGGCGGATGGATCGATGGCTTGGCCTCAGGTGCTGGCGTTGAGTATGGCTGATGGAAACCAGTCAAAGGTTAAAATGGCACCGATCAGTAATGGTGAGTTTGTTTTTGTCTGGCAGGATGCCCGGAATATCCAATCGGATATTTATGCCCAAAAGATCAGTCTTGCCGGGCAGGTGCTCTGGCAGGATCCATTTATCGTCTTTAGCGACAATAGCGCTCCCTTGCCCGCTCCCCAAGACAATCCCCGGATCGTGCAAACATCCGACAATGCCGTTGTGATCGTGTGGGAAGACAAACGTCTCGATAATCAGAATCCGGATCTTTTTGCCCAGAAAATAAACGCTACGGGACAGAAACTCTGGAATCCGGACGGATTGCCCGTCAGCACCGCTGAATTCTTCCAAAGGCAGGTGCGTATGGCTTCCGATGGCAATGGTGGGGCATATATGGTCTGGGAAGATGCCCGTAATGGAAATGCACCCAATATCGATGTGTATGCCCAGCATTTCAATGCCGCCGGACAGGAACTCTGGACGACAGGTGGTCTGGCGATCTGCACGATGCCCAATGAACAGAGCGGTGGGAGCGTCAAGGTAGCCAATAATAATGTCTTTTTCTCATGGATGGATATGCGCAACGGTTCCGTGGGGCTGTATTATCAAGTATTGAATGCCACTGGAGCTCCCCTGTTAGCCGCGAATGGAGTGGAAGTATTCTGGGGTTTGAGCGGTGATGCCATCAAAGACCAGTATGTCGTGGCAGCGAGGCAGAATGACGTGGTTGTCGTATGGCATGATACCCGATATGCCAATATGGGCTCGCAGATTTTTTACCAGATAGTCAATCTCGATGGATCGATCGATTTTGTCGATAATGGCAAATCAGTGACAAACCTAACCGGAAGCGATCAATTGACACCTCAAGTGGTGGTGCTGCCGGATGACAGCTTTGCTATCGTCTGGGAAGATAAACGCTATGATGACTCCAAGATCTTTGCCCAGTTGCTTGATCCCAATGGAAACAGGATGTGGGGAGATATGGGTCTGGAACTGACGACGGTGACGCCTCTGGGGCAATATGACCCGTTTGTCTCTTATGATAATGGAGCGATCTACGTTGGGTGGTCAAACTACGATTTTATCGCAGGTACTTTTTATCTGCATGTTTGGGGACAAAAGATGGTAAACGGAGAACGTCAATGGGGACCGGATGGGATCAGAATATCGGCTCTGCCTACTGCCCAACTCAATAACGAGTGCCGCATTCTTGGTATGAGTAAACGATACTTTATCTGGAAACGCGCTGATCCGGATGATTTTACAATTTCTTCGCTCTGGGTGAAACTGGTCAACCCCGATGGTACTTCCGCTCCTGGCTGGCCCAATCAGGGCGTACCGGTCTCCACCTATGTCAATAGCGACAGAGTGCAGCTACTGCCACAATTCAAGCCAACCGCTCAGGGTTTGGCAATTATCTGGCAGGATATGCGGGGTGATTTTCTCAAATCCCTGTATGGTCAGCATATATCTTCAAATGGAGCATACATCTTGGATCCCCTCGGAGTCCAGATGACCAATTCCAACCATGAGCAGGAAATGCACAGCATGGTTGTGGGCAACGAAGGGATCACTTTTGTGTGGAGTGAGAATCAGACCGGTGATCCCGACATCGCTATATCCAGATTCAGCCATTCCGGACAACCGCAATGGGGTGCTTTCGGCTTCTATCTGTCTCCCAATCAGAACTCGCAGGAATCGCCATGGCTGGCAAGATTTCATAATAGCGGATTAGTTGCCGCTTGGTCTGAATTTCCCGGTGAAGAATCAGATATCTTTTATCGCTATATCAATCCCGATGGGTCAATGGTGGGAAACGGCAGCCAAATCCTGTGCAATGCGGAGAAGCAACAGTACTTGCCCGTGATCCTTCCTATGAACAATAATGAAGCGGTTGTTATCTGGTCGGATGGACGTGCCAGTGGCAAGACCGAGATACTCGGACTTTATGCCCAGAAAATAAGCAATGAGACCGTATCCAATAACGATTCGGTCACACCGCCTGTTCATTCGTTCCTGCTGGCACAGAATTTTCCCAATCCCTTCAACCCTTCCACAACCATCAGTTTCTCCGTCCAGGATAACAGCCAGTCCTTTGAACTCAAGATCTACAATGTCAAGGGGCAATTGGTTAAGACCCTCTACCGGGGTCACTTGACCCAAGGACAGCATGCCCTGGTCTGGGATGGTCTGGATGATCAGTCCCGGCTTGTGGGTTCCGGTGTCTATATGTATCGCCTGAGCAGCGGAAACCGGGAAGAAATGCGTAAGATGGTGATGATCAAGTAGGCACTTGAACATAATAAGTAGTTGATTATCGGACAGGGAGACCCGCCAACCCGGGTTTCCCTGTTTTTTGGGGAGATATCATGCAGGAAACATTGATCAGGGTTTGGAATTACCTGATGCTTGCCGGGATGGTTACCTTGAAGCATTTGCTGATCGTGTTCGGGATCAGTATGTTACTGGCACTGGTCATGCAGAAACTGAATGTAATGCTGACGAATCAGAGCGTGCGGCTGGTTGGAACGAAAGCATATATCATCCTCTTTGCCTGGATCGGAGTGCCGGTTCATGAATTGGGTCATGCGCTCTTTGCCTTGATCTTTGGGCATAAGATAACGAGGATCGTGCTATTTAAACCCAGCCAGACGGGTGGTTCCTGGGGATGCGTGGATCATACATACAATTCCCGCAATCCCTATCACCGCATCGGTAATCTCTTCATCGGGATCGGTCCCATCATCCTGGGCAGTACTGTTATCTTCCTCCTGGCACACT
>VGPI01000191.1 GCA_016875595.1 Candidatus Cloacimonadota bacterium | reverse complement strand
GAAGCGGGGGATACCGGGACGGTCAATATCAACCGCCGTGCCCCACTCTGGACACTGCTCAATGCGGAACAGGAATACGTGTCACTGGAAGATCATTTGGGCAAGATCATAATCCTCGATTTCTGGGCAAGCTGGTGTAGCCCTTGCGTCGAACTGATCCCCATTCTGGAAGAATGGATGAAGTGGACGATGCCGGAGAAGGTTGTGGTCTTTTCAATCAATCTCGGTGAAGAACCGAAGGAGGTGATCGAATTCATCGCCCAGAATGGTTATCATATGAACTTGCTCTTTGCCGACGATCAGATCAGCGATGCCTACAATATCAGCGCCATACCGTATCTCTGCGTCATTGACCAGAAGGGAACCATCCGGTTTGAGCAGCGCGGCTATGATCCGGAATTGGGAAATACACTCAGCGGCTGGGTCGAGATCCTGAACGAGGAATTCCCCCGCTAATGTGGGGCAGCTTGACCAAGCGCCCGGTTAAGAGGTTAAAAAGTAGGGGCGCTTTCCCTCAGCGCCCCAGCTCGACAAGGCAGCTTGACAAAGCGCCCGGTTAAGAGGTTAAAAATGGAACTTATGGTCGAACAACTGGTATTCCCGGATGGCTGTAACGTGATCCTGGGACAGAGCCACTTCATCAAGACCGTCGAAGATATCTATGAAGCGCTGGTCAATAGCGTACCCGGGATCAAGTTTGGTCTGGCGTTCAATGAAGCATCCGGTCCCTGCCTGGTCAGACGCGACGGCACCGACTACGATCTGGTGGATATCGCGGCGCAAAACATGCTCACATTGGGAGCGGGACATAGCTTTCTGATCATTCTGAGAGATTGTTTCCCGGTCAATGTACTGCCGGCGATCAAGGACTGCCGGGAAGTGGTGCATATCTTCTGTGCCACCGCCAATCCGGTGCAGGTGATCCTCGCCAAAACCGAACAGGGTAAAGGCATAATCGGCGTGATCGATGGCTTGTCGCCCAAGGGCTTGGAACTGGATTCCGATATTGCCCACCGGATCAAATTCCTCAGGGATATCGGCTATAAGCGCTGATGACAGACCGTATCTTCATTGCTCTGGAACTTCCGCCCGAACACCGGAAACGGGTGGAGACCCTCCTGTCACGCTGGGCGAGAACCTATCCTGCCGGGATCAATTGGGTAAAGCCGGTAAATTTGCACCTCACCGTCCTCTTTGTCGGTGATGTGGAGACCGGGATCATGCCCGATCTATGCGAGGCGGTGGCTTCCGTCAGTCAGTTGTTTACCCCCATCGATCTATCGCTGTGGGGATGTGAACTTTTTCCGGCAAATGAACCACGCCTGCTCTGGGTCAAGCTGTCACCAAAGGATCAGCGCATCTATGACCTGCCCCGGGCGTTGCTGAAAGCGCTACGTCCGCTGGGCTGCACACCGGATGTCAAACCATTGAAACTGCATGTCACACTGGGCCGGATCAAGCGGATGCCGGTCAACCTTGACGCTCCGGAGATACTAAGCGCGCCAATCCAGACGGAACGCCTGCCCTATTCCTGCCTGAGTATATATGACAGCATCCTGAGACCGGATGGACCGGAGTATCACTTGATCGATCAATACGACTTAAATAAAGAAAACAGCGGAGGTAATAATGCTGGAAAAGAATAAAGACACTGCCCTCAGGACCGCCATCTCCCAATTGGAAAAGAAATTCGGCGTGGGCACCGTTATGCGCCTGGGTGACAATCCTCTCATGGTGGTGGACGTGATCCCGACCGGCGCTCTGAACCTGGATATAGCCCTCGGGATCGGTGGCATCCCCAAAGGCAGAATTACTGAGATCTTTGGTGCCGAGGCCTCAGGTAAAACTACCCTCTCCCTCCATATCGCAGCAGAAGCGCAGAAACAGGGAGGCTCAGTGGCGTTCATCGATGCCGAGC
The DNA here is from genome assembly GCA_016875595.1 of Candidatus Cloacimonadota bacterium. GTDB lineage: Bacteria > Cloacimonadota > Cloacimonadia > Cloacimonadales > Cloacimonadaceae > VGPI01. The sequence goes on along the minus strand of VGPI01000191.1, from coordinate 1,727 downwards.
ACGCCCTTGACGTCAAATATGCCCGAACCTTGGGAGTGCAGGTGGACAGCTTGCTGCTGTCCCAACCCGATGGAGGTGAGCAGGCATTGGAGATCGCCGAGACCCTGGTACGCAGTAATGCCATAGACCTGATCATTGTGGATTCGGTAGCAGCGCTGGTTCCCCGGCAGGAGATCGAAGGGAATATGGGAGACAGCCATGTCGGACTGCAAGCCCGGCTCATGTCCCAAGCCCTGCGTAAGTTGACTGCCATCGTGTCCAAGTCCAATACCGCCGTGATCTTCATCAATCAGACGCGGATGAAGATCGGCGCTCCGCCCTATGTCAATCCCGAAACCACCACCGGCGGCGTAGCCTTGAAGTTCTATTCCTCCGTCCGTATCGAAGTGCGCAATGCCGGAGCGATCAAGTCAACCGGAGCCGAGAACCAGGTGGTCGGAGCCCGCACCCGCGTCAAAGTCCTCAAGAACAAATTTGCCCCTCCCTTCAAGACCGTGGAGTTCCCGATCATCTTTGGTCAGGGGATATCCCATCTGGACATTATCGTGGACATGGCAACCAATCTCGATATTATCAAAAAGAGCGGATCCTGGTTTTCCTACGGAGAAATACGCCTGGGGCAAGGACTCGACAAGACCAAGATCTATCTCAGTGAGAATGCGTCGCTCAAAGCGGAGATCGAAGCCCAACTGCGAGCCAAGCTAAGCCCGGATAAAGTGGATATCTCCATCAACGATAATGACCCTGAAGATACGGAAACGCTCTGATCGGGACAACAATCTGGTAATCTCGCTGGACAACAAGGTCTGGGCAGTGCTCCATGCCAGAACGATCCAGACCTTGTACCGGCTGGAAGATATGCCTCCGGCGGGATTGGAAAAGGAACTTGACGATCGCCAAAGGGAGGAATTGATCGGGTTTTTAACGCAGTTATCCCATTCGCTGCTGCTGGATCATCTCGCAACCGCAGAGCGGTGTGAATCCCAAGCCCGCAATTACCTCAGGCGTTATCACTTTCATGCCTCTCTGATCGAAACCGCCATTGAAACCAGCAAAGCCCGCAACTATCTCAACGATGCCCGGTTCAGTTCCATCCTGATCGAAACCCTCATCCAGCGACGCAAAAGCCGCATACAAATCGTGGCGAAACTAATCCAATTGCAGATCTCCCCCGAGATCTGGGAACCCATCCTGGACGGCTTGTATCTGCCTTCCGAGCAAGCAGCCATCATCACCGGCGAGGTGGCGAAGCTCCTGCTCAGATACGGCTCTTTACCACCTGCCAAAGCCCGTGAGAAGATCATCAGGTCACTGTTTCGCAAGGGATTTGCCCTCGACAACATCATCCAGGGACTGGATGGTTGCGATCTCCGTCCGTAGGGGCGCTTTCCCTCAGCGCCCCTTCTCTCAGGAGAGCGACCCTAAGAGGGAGTTCTTCGTGGGGCAACGTAGGGGCGCTTTCCCTCAGCGCCCCTTCTCTCAGGAGAGCGACCCTAAGAGGGAGTTCTTCGTGGGGCAACGTAGGGGCGCTTTCCCTCAGCGCCCCAGCTCGACAACATCATCCAGGGACTGGATAGTTGCGATCCATCCCAGGCCATTAAGCACTGATCAGGACGGCGCATGAAGCATGTCATCAGGCGCCAAAGCGCCCTATGGATAAGCTGTCGGACACAGGGTTACGAATGAGGTCGCTTCAGGAGAGCAACCCTAAGAGGGAGTTCTTAGTA
>VGPI01000190.1 GCA_016875595.1 Candidatus Cloacimonadota bacterium | reverse complement strand
GCAGGCATGGGATGAAAAAGAGCAGGAAAAGGTCGCCAAAAAGATGCTCAAAAACCAGTTCACGCTGGACGACTTCATGCACCAATTGCAGAGTATCAAGAAGATGGGCTCCCTGGAATCCATCATCCGCATGATCCCGGGACTCGGTGCTAAACTCCCCAAAGACATGCAGATCGACGAAAATGCGCTCAAGCACGTCGAAGCCATCATCCAGTCCATGACCCCCAAGGAAAGGCAGAAACCCGAGATACTCAATGGTACCCGCCGGCTCCGCATCGCCAAAGGGAGCGGACGCTCAGTCACCGAAATCAACCGACTTTTGCGTCAGTTTGAGGATATGAAAAAGATGATGAAGCGGTTTTCATCCGGCAAGATGCAGAAGGTAATGCCCAATATCCCGATGTAGGCACAACCCTCTATCTTATTATCCGATAGACAATTTACCGATTGATAACCGCACAATGACGGAATGGGACGCCGTCATTGTGCGGTTGTTTTTTCCCCATCAGGGCAAAGGGCAGGAAGTGATCTATTTGCCAGTCAGCTTCTTGGTGCTATTGTAAAGGATCATGTAGGTGGTAAAAATGAATAGTACGGTCATGACAACCACTATGACCAGGGCATCGGTTAGGTTGTCCTGGTTAAAGCCCGTCACAGTGTAAAGTCCTTCATCATTGTGGAGATTGAGCATGATCTCCAATCCACGCCGGCTCAGCATTCCGCCCGAGAGCAGTTGCATCACCTCGCGCAAATCCTTATAGAGAATGATGGTACCACCAAAGATGATTTGCGGGATCAGAGAATAGGGCACCAAAGCAGCCGCTGACCCACTATTGCGTACCAGCGAAGAAATGACCAGTCCCATGTTTATGGCGCAGAACGAAACAGAGCACAGAATGAGATAATAGATGCCGAACTCGAAGTTGTGAATTCCATTCCGATAACTCAGCGCTGCCAGAATCAGGCATTGAACCAGCGAAAAGAGGGTCAGGATCATGATCTTGGACGCCATGTAAGGGAAAATCTTGAGATTTACCTTTTGTTCGCGTTTGAAAATGGTGCGTTCCGACACTATTTCAGTGGAGGCGTTGGCACAACCCAGCCAGATGGCAGAGATCAATGACATGAAAAATAATGGTAGTTTATTGACGTCATCCTTGCTCAGAAAAGCGAAGTAGATGATTAGTCCGATGATCGGTGCCTGTAAAGCCAGGATCGCCAGATTTGATTTGTCCCGGATCTTGATCTTGAGCATTCTGCTGCAAAGGACAAAGAACTGGTAGAATCCACCCACGTAGGTGTCTTTTCGGGGTGGACTGCCACATACGGCAACTCCCTGGGCACCGAGTTTGACCAGCTTTTGATGGTACTCGGTGTTCCGGTACCGTTTTTGGAGAGCAGTGGAATTTTCCAGCTCCAGTACTTCAAAAATATCTTCGGGATTATCCACGTTAAAATATGCCAGAGCATCCGCCGTGGGTCCGAAATATGCCAGTTTCCCGCCATGTCCCATAACGATGATATGCGAGAAGATGGAGAAATTGAGCCGGTCGATCTTGTGCGTGGTCAGGATCACGATGTGACCCTTGTCGGCGATCCCCCGGAGCAGACGCATCACTTCTGTGTCGGTTCTGGGGTCAAGTCCGCTGGTGGGTTCATCCAGAAAGTAGATCAGAGGTTCCGTGATCAGTTCCTGTGCCATATTGACCCGTTTCCGTTGTCCCCCGCTGATGCCCTTGTTCTCCACCGATCCAATCTGGACATCCTTGATCTTTTCAATGTTAAGGACTTTCAGAATACCATCAATCTGTTGTTGACGTTCCGTGGGGTTGATGCTGTTGCCCAGACGCAATTTACTAGTATAATCCAGGGACTCACGGACAGTCAATTCTCGATGGATGATATCATCCTGAGGCACATAACCGATCTGTCCGTAAAAGGCATTTGGATTCTGATACAAGGAAGCGCTGTTGAGCCGGACACAGCCCTCGGACGGTTGCAGATAACCATTGAGCATCATCATCAAGGTCGTCTTGCCACAACCCGAAGGTCCGATCAGCCCGACAAACTGACCGGGCTGAAAGGACAAACTGACTGAATCCACAATGATCTTGTCCGTAACGGTAAAAGTGAGATCATGGGCGATGAATCTGATATTGCTGTTCCAGTCGGTCTGGGGTTGATACAGGATCTCATTTAATCTGAGGGGTACGCCACCGATGGTGATATTATCCTTGATACTGACGGCTTTCTGATTGACTTGCTCACCATTGACGAAGGTACCATTTCGGCTGTTCAGGTCATTGATGACCCAATTGGTTCCCTGTTTATCCATCCGGGCATGGAAGCGGGAAACACGGATATTGGATAGTACGATGTCATTGGTTGGGTCCCTGCCGATGGTAATTTTGGTCTTTCCGGTCAGATCCGCTTTCTCAGGTGGGGGAGAGGTGGATGATGGTTGTTTACTAACCAGTGAGGAGGGTGAGAATTGATAATGGTGTCCCAATCTGACCATTGTATTGAGCTTTACGGTGGACTGAGTAATCCTCTGGTTGTCGATGAAAGTTCCGTTCCGGGAGCCGATATCGCTGATCCGGCAATTATTGCCGTCGAGGATGGTGATCTCGCAGTGGTGTCCGGAGACGTAGGGATCATCCACAACGACATCATTATCCGGGGCTCTGCCGATCCGGTAGATTTTTTTGCCACCCGATCCACTTGGTGCATTGAACCGGTGACCGCAGTTTACGCAGAACTTGGAATTATCATCGTTATCAAGAGAACAAAGGGGGCATTTCATGCTCATCGGATGCTCCATTTCCCCTTTACTTTCATGATCTCCATCTCAACGTTACAGGCGATTTTTTCAAGCAACTTAACTCTGTCGTTTGCCTGTATGAGCACTTCAATTTGTTTGATATGCTCCGACTTTAATTTGTCCTTGAATGGAATTGTTTGTGAACAGAAAGCTTTTATTACGTAACCTTCCGTTGGTTTGAAAGTCAGTTTAATATCCTCGCCATCAGACACTCTTAGATCAAAAGGTTGGACTATGACTTTCACAGGCATCCGGTTGGTGATCCTGACATTGACTTTTAGGGAGTCATTTTCAATCTTAAAGCCTTGTAATGTGACCCGTGGAGTGATGTATTCCGTATTTAATGACAGAATCAGAGAGATGATGATGGAAGCGAGAATAACAATGAGCCGGATGGGTCCAAAATAGTGTATGATCTTCTTTAGTGGATCGGGCATGAATCCTCCTATTTCATTTTTTCGATGCGTTCCCGCCTCTCTTTGGCGGTCGGGTGACTCGATATGAAGTCATTATAGGTCTGCAGGGTGGGATCGGAGTATTTTGGTTCATATTTTTCCAGCGTCCGGTAAAAGGATACTGCGCCAGATTTCTTATAACCGGCTTTCATCATCAGACGTACTCCCAGTTCATCTGCCTCACGTTCCTGTTGCTTGGAAAAAGCTCTGCGGTATATGCTATAGCCGATTTGTACCACGTCTCCCAAGCGGGGATCGATCTGACGGGCTTTGGCAGTGTATTGGATGGCTTTGATACAGTGTTTCAGTTCGACATGGGCGATCTCGTGGGCGATGACAAAGGCAATTTCGTCCTCAGTGGATAGTCGAT
>VGPI01000189.1 GCA_016875595.1 Candidatus Cloacimonadota bacterium | reverse complement strand
TCCACGTCTCCTGCCTTGCCTTCGCCGATCGTGATCCGGTGCATCGTATCATACATCTGTTTCAGCCCGATCCGGCAGGGTGAGCACTTCCCGCAGGATTCCTCCACTGAGAAGTCGAGAAAGAACTTGGCGATATTGACCATGCACTTGCTGTCGTTCATCACGATCACACCGCCGGAACCCATCATGGCGCCCTTTTCCCGGAGGGACTCGTAATCCACTGATACATCGAGGTGTTCTTTGGTCAGGCAACCACCGGAAGGACCGCCCAGTTGGACGGCTTTGAAATTGGCATCATTGACCATGCCGCCACCAACCTCGAAGATCAACTCCCGCAAGGTGATACCCATCGGCACTTCGACCAGTCCGGTATTACGGATATCGCCGGTCAGGGCAAAGACCTTGGTGCCCTTGCTGGTTTCCGTTCCCATCGAGGCAAACCATTCCGCACCTTTAACAAAGATGGTGGGCAGGTTGCTGAGGGTCTCCACATTGTTCACCGCTGTCGGCATACCCCACAGTCCTTTGGTTGAGGGATACGGCGGCTTGGGAGTGGGATTGCCGCGATTTCCTTCGATCGATGCGATCAGAGCGGTCTCCTCGCCACAGACGAAAGCGCCTGCGCCGGTACGGACTTCGGCATCAAAACAGAAACCGCTGCCAAAGATGCTCTTGCCCATCAATCCCAGTTCCCTGGCTTGCTCGATGGCTCCTTTGATGCGTTTGATCGCCAGGGGGTATTCGGCACGGATGTAAAAGAACCCTTCGGAGGCACCGATGGCATAGGCGGAGATCATCATCCCTTCCAGTATCCGGTGTGGATCGCCTTCGAGCAATGACCTGTCCATAAAAGCGCCCGGGTCTCCCTCATCACCGTTGCAGACGATGTACTTCTGTTTCGCCGGAGCATCATGCACCATCTGCCATTTGATGAAGGTGGGAAATCCGCCACCGCCTCTGCCCCGTAAGCCGGAGCGCTCGACCAGATTGATCGTATCCTGCGGTGTCATGGACGTGAGAATGGTTCCCAGCGCTTCATATCCACCCAGGGCGATGTATTCGTCAATGCTCTCGGGATCGATGTAACCACAGTTTGCCAGAGCTACCTTCACCTGTTTCTGATAGAAGGGGATCTCTTTGGCGGTCTGGACGATCTGGTTGTCGGCATCCTGGATCATCAGGCGGGAGACGGGTCTGCCTTTGATGAAGTGTTCATCGACGATCTCGTCCACGTCCGCGGGCGTTACTTTCTGGTAGAAAACGCCTTCAGGGTAGATGACCATGACCGGTCCGTAGTCACATGGACCCATGCATCCGGTCTCGATGATATTGATCTCGCCTTCAAGTCCATTATCTTTGAGTACTTGAAGGAATTTCTCCTTGATCTTCAATGCCCCGGCAGAGATGCAACCTGATCCGCAGCAAAGAAGTAGGTCGATTCGTTTGAGTGACATTATGTCGCCTCCCGACTTAATTACCAGTGGCAACCACGAACTCGGACACGATATTACCGTTCACAATATGTTCTACCACCACCTTCTTGACTTTTTCCGGGGTCATATTTCCATAAGTCACCTTGGGTTTGTTTTCTTCAATGACATCCACCACGGGTTCCATTGAAGACAGTCCTTTTTCACCGGTCTGGGTAACCAATACGTCAGTGAGATTGCGTCCGGAGATTTCTTCCAGGAATGTTTTCATCACTTCTCTGGCGCCCATGGCAATACCAGAGGTTCCCATTCCAACCACGATCTTAATGCGTGTGTTTGCGCCGCGGAGTTTCATATCCTCCTGAGCTTTTTCACGGATCTGTTTCAGGTCTGCGAGTGTTTTCATCAGACATCCTCCATGTTTGTATTTTGTATTCCTTCTAATAAACTATGGTCAATGTATTCAATCACATCGGGATAGGTAAGCGGGATCCCGCCCAATTCTTCTTTAATGGCGGCTGCATCAAAGTGGAAGCTCTGTTCCCGGCCTTTCTGACGGCTGATCAGTTTGACGGAGAAATCCACTTCGGGATGTCCCACGATCGAGCCGAGCAGGGTATCTTTCAGATTGCCCAGAGGCATGCGGTCGATATTGTCCAGAGCGAAATCAGCCGTGATCACGGTACCAAAACCAGGCTCGCTTTTGATCGAGAAACTACCCTCGGAAAGCTCGGCATTTTGTTTGAAGAGCGGTATCCCGAGCCCGACTTTTATCTCCCGCTGTTCTTTACTTGTATAGAACGGATCCTGAGCCATGCGCAAAGTTTCTTCGTCCATGCCCCTGCCATCGTCTTCAATAATGAGACGTAATTTATTGATGGCTTGGTCATTGATCACTCGGATCTTGATCTTGCGGGCATCGGCTCTAACCGAGTTTTCTATGATATCCAGCAAGTGCAGTGAAATGTCTTGCATAATTACCCGTTATGAATACCGATTGATGATCTCTTTAACCTGATCACTTTTTTCGATCCTGCCAAAGGTGTCTTCCCCGATCACGATCACCGGAGCCAATGAGCAGGCACCCACGCAACGCACGGCACTGAGTGTAAACAACCCATCCATTGTGGTCTCCCCCATTCCGACGTTCAATTGCTCGGTGAGCATCTGGATCACCCGGAGAGCGCCTTTGACATAGCAGGCGGTTCCGGTACAAACGTTGATGATGTGCTTTCCCTTAGGGGTCATAGTAAAGAAATTGTAGAAAGTGACCACGCCATGGACCTTGCTGACCGGTATGTTCATTCGGGAAGCGACGAATTCCTGTACTTCCACCGGCAGATAGCCAAAGATCTCCTGAGCAATGCGCAGGATCTCGATCAAAGGATTACGCAGATCCTTCTTTTGGTCGATGACGGCACCAAGCTTAGCATATTGCTCGTTTGTAAATGCTTTCGCAGTCGTCACTTTTCCTCCTTGTATGTCATATAGTCAATTGGACGCTTTGGCAACACCCCCCCCCGATTCATTTGGTTGGGATGCCGAAATTCGGTTCGGCAGGTGGAGAACCGGAGTTCTCCACCCCAAAACCAAGGGCGCCTGGGTCATATGCCCCTTCGATTTTTCTTTCCGCTTCCCCTCTTGCTGCCAGGAGCATTTCCCGGCAAGAGGGCTGGTCAATATAGAAGTGGCTGACGCCACTGCCCAGATCATCCAGGTAATGGGCATCTGAGGAGCGGATCAGCGCCTTGCCTCTGAAATACGGATGCAGATCAATAAAAGAACTTACATCCAATCCTGCCGTAATGCCATACATCTCAAACACCGGCATCTCTGGCACGAATCCCAATTGGCTCAGGATGCTATTGGCAGGGGCATCCACATGAGCGGGATAACAGATGCCGCCATAGGCACTTACTTCATTAAAGCAGGTCTCGATATCCCAAACCGAGGAATTGATCAGCGCCTTCTCCTCAAATCTGAGTATGTTTTCATCGGCATCGATAACCGCTTGATCACCGAAGAAAGCGCTGTCATTGTGCACTGGTAACAGCGATTGGTAAAGCTGCCGGTCAAAGCAGCGAGCGGCATCAGGGTCATCAAAGTATGCCAGCAGGTGCACTTCCTCGGCAGTCTGGATCTCCACTCCCCAGGTGAAGGAGAGTCCGGCATCCAGAGCTACTTTCTCATAGGCGTCACAATTTGCCATGCTGTTATGGTCGGTGATGGCTATCCACTCTATCTTCAAAGATCTGATTCGTTTGACCAGTTCACGGGGCGACATCTCCAATCCGCCACA
>VGPI01000188.1 GCA_016875595.1 Candidatus Cloacimonadota bacterium | reverse complement strand
GATGTTTACATTGGTGAACGCTTTGGTAGAGATGACCAATCCGCGGATGCCGGTATCGGAGACCAAAAGGTTGGTGCCATTGCCGATGACCAGACAAGGGATGCTTTCACGCCGGGCAAATTCGAGCAGGATATACAATTGCTGTCGGCTTTCGGGCAGGCAGAAGGCATCCGCCGGTCCACCGATCCGGAAACTGGTATGCGCGCTCATCGGCTCATCCAGACGGATGATGTTCAGTTCATAGAGTTCCGGATATTGGCTGATCAGCCGGGTAGTAAAGGAGAAGGGGGTCATGTTATTTGTCCGAAGTCGGTAGTCGGTAGTCTGAAGTTTGGGTCGTAGGGGCGTTTTTCTTCACCGCTCTAATGTTCGGGTCGCAGTGATATACCCCGCGACGGCTAACGCCATAGTACAAAAGCGGCAGTAAGAGAGTAGCCCTGCCTTCAGCCCTGTCCCGATGGGGCGGGATGACCGAGAGATGAGCGAATCCCATTGGGTGAGTGTTCAGTGAATGATGAAGGTCATTAACATCCTGAAGCATAGAAGGGTAAGCGCTGTGGCAAACAGATTTTGCCGCCCCAAGGGTGGAAAGCGCTCCTACGAAACAAATCTCAGTTCTCAATGATCAATTCTCAATTTATCGGTTGCTGCGGTTAAAGAAGTTCGTAACTTCCGAGAGGAGTTGATATTCGTCTTTGAGTTCGATGCACTTGGTGGGCAAGATCTGTTTGAAGTAAGTGCCGTATTTCTTGGTGCTGACGCGGGAATCCAAAATCAGGACGATGCCGGTGTCGGTCTTGCTGCGGATGAGGCGTCCAAAGCCCTGGCGGAGTTTGAGTAGGGCATTGGGCAGCATAAAGTGCATGAAGGAATCGAGGTTTTCGCGGTCGAGTTTGTCGATGTATGCTTCCACGACGGGTTCGGAAGGAACCTGGAAGGGCAATTTGAACAGGATGAGTAGCGAAAGTGACTCGCCCTGGACGTCGATGCCTTCCCAGAAGGAGTTGGTACCGAGCAGGACGGCATTGCCGAGGCGCTTGAATTCCTTGAGGATAGCGCTTCTGCCGCCGCCCTTGCCCTGTGCCAGCAAGGGACGCTGGCTCTGGTACATGGAATCCGCCAGAAAGTCAAAGGCGGCATTGAGGTCTTTGTAAGAGGTAAAGAGCGCCATCGTGCCGACCCTGGTGGCGGTGATGATCTGCTGGATGCTGCTGAGGGCTTGATTGAGGAAGAATTTGTCCTGGTGCTCTGGCAGATAGCTCGCCACCATCAAGCGGGACTGGCGGTCAAAATCGAAGGGGGAAGCGGCGATCACCTCATTTACCGGTCGATCGGTGACCAAATTTAATCCGCTTTGTGCCAGGTAGTATTTGAATGATCCACGCAGGGCAAGCGTGGCGGAGGTGAAGACGATGGTCTGGACGTGGTCATAGAGCAGGTTTTTAAGGTGTTTATTGACCTCGATCGGGGCATAACAAAACGAGGAGGCGGGGATATTGCGTTCCGGCTTGGGATTGTTCTCGATCCAGAGGGTATAATCGTCCAGGTTGGGATTCAATAAAGCGAGGAGCATCCCTTCCGTCTCTTGTAGGCGGAGGATGTAGCCCTCCAGGCTCTCGGTCAGGATATCGTATTGGGCGATCAGTTTACTGCTTTGCGAGTTCATAACGTTGGAGAGGGCGGTCATATCCTTAAGGATATCCTTGAGCTTGACCATCATAACTTTAAGCAAGTCAATGATCTCATCTGCTCCGGTATCCATGCTCTTGATCCGCAGCTTACCGTATGAGCCCGTTTGTTCGCACATGGCATAGGCAATGGAAAAGAGATCAAGAGTTGGTTTACGCAGATCTTCACCAATCTTCTCGATGTTCTTGCCGATGAGAGAGACGTGCTCCTTGACTGCGGCGGTAACCATACTCTTGTCGATCCCTTGCATCAGTTGTTTGATGAACCCGCTGTGTTTGTGGCGGTGGGAAGAGCATAACTGGTTGTATAGATTGGTCAGATCGGCATAACCCAGATCAAAGCCCAAAAGGCGGGATGCAGAGTGAGTGAGGTTGTGCGCCTCGTCAATGACCAGGTGATCATAACTACCCAGGGAGGCATTTTCGCTTTTGAGATCAGACAGCAGCAGCGAATGGTTGGTGACCACGATCGAGGCATTTTCGGTATGCTTGCGCAGGGACATGACATAGCAATGGTTGAAATGAGCGCATTTACGATTGAGACACATATAGCGATCGGAGTAGAGCTTACGCCAGACGATGCTGAAGCGTTTGGTATCAAAGGAGCTATTTTCCGAGATATCACCAGTGGAGGTAAGCTGTTTCCAGATGATCAGATACAGCATGGCATCAGCTTCGTAGGTGGTCAGTCCGCGCACCTGTTCATGGAGTAGTTCCTGCCAGCGGCGTTCACAGATATAATTCTCCCGTCCTTTGATCAAGACCGCCTTGAATGGTAAGGCATAGACCTCTTTAAGCTGGGGGAGGTCTTTGTAGAAGAGCTGTTCCTGCAGGTTTTTGGTATTGGTGGAGACGATAACCTTACGCTTGGTAAGATTGGCAAAGCGTATGGCGGGAACCAGATAGGCGAATGATTTGCCCACTCCGGTACCAGCTTCCACGACGATGATCTCTTCTTTCAAGAAGGTCTGGTCAACGTGATTTGCCATCTCGATCTGACCGGGGCGGATCTCATAGTTCGAAAAGCCGCGGGAGAAGCTTCCTTCATTGCCGAAGATATGATCGATCGAGCTGAAATCGGTCTCGGCGGTCTTGTGTTCGATCACATTGGATACATGGGCGGATGGCATTTCAACTTTAGCACCGACCAGGGAATATCGGCGCTGGTATTCTGTAATGATCCGCAATGCCTGATCCAGGGTGCCTTCCTTCTTTGCCTGACGCCAGATATCGAGGATGCGGGCATTGAGCATAAGCGGAAAGTGCTTCACGACATAATTGATCAGCCGGCACATCAGATGTCCGGTTGCTTCAGCGTCGTCAATGGCGCGATGGGCATTGAGCAGCGGAATCTGAAAGTGCTCGGTCATGGTAATGAGTTTATGGTCGTGCGTAAAAGGCAGGTAAATGCGTGTCATTTCGCTGGTATCCCACCAGGGATTGGCAAGTGGAAGGCGACCATCACGCACCAGATTAGCATCCAGGAAGTCCAGATCAAAGCGGACGTTATGACCAACCAGCACTGCGTCTTCCAGGAATGGTAATAGCTCGCTCAATGCTTCGCCGATCCGGGGAGCGTTTTTGAGATCCTGAGGTGTGATGTGAGTAAGGATCTCGATGTACTTGGGGAGTGATCCACGGGGCTTGACGAAGGTATTGAGCCGCTCTGTCACCTTACCCTGGGCAAAGCGGACAGCGGCGATCTCGATGATCTCATCCTTACGGCTGTCCAGTCCGGTGGTCTCCAGATCGATGGCGACAAACTCGACGCCATCCAGGATATTCGGCAGTTCGTTCATACCGATCTGTTCATCGATCATGAGTCCTCACCACGATAGAGGTTGTAACGCTTGAGTTTCTTGATCAGACCCTGCCGGGACAGTCCCAGTTCTTTTGCCGCCTGGGTCTGATTCCAGTCAAAGCGTACCATCGTATCATGGATCATGCCGCGCTCCAGTTCCTCGATTGCATCTTTCATGGATACCGGTTTCTTGAGCAGTTTGACGGTGCGGACGTTCTCGGCAAAGCGAAAGACCTCTTCGGTAAAATCGGTCGGTTGGATAAAGGCA
>VGPI01000187.1 GCA_016875595.1 Candidatus Cloacimonadota bacterium | reverse complement strand
CAAAGCACCTTATATGACGTCGGGGCGTCTTTCCAAAGCACCTTATATGACGTAGGGGCGCTTTCCCTCAGCGCCCCAGGCACCACCGGTCTGTTGCATAAGCACCGCTTATCCATTCGCAGGAACAGAATCGCTCTTTTCATTTTATACTTCCTTTCCTTTGTAAACAGTTATCAGATAAGCACACCATTCCCATCCTGACTACCGCATAATTTATTCTAAGGCAGGAGTCAATCTTGTTTTCACCTGGATTTCCGCACTATAAAAAAACCCATCCGCTGGGGATGGGTTTTGATCGATAGAGTTTATCTGATTACTTCATCAGAACGGCTTTACGAACAAAGCTGTCCTTACCGGCAGTGAGCCGGATCAAGTAGAATCCGGTAGAGCAGGTCGTGCCATTGTCATCCGTTCCATCCCATTCAATGCGGTGATTTCCGATGCCCTTGTCACCCTGGTACAGGTTTCTGACCAATTGTCCACGGGAATTGAAGATGCTGATCTGCACCTGGGTGGGAGCCGCAATGCTGTAGGCAATGAAGGCGGAAGGATTGAAGGGATTGGGATAGACCGAACTCAGCGCATTAGCCAGCGGGATATTGGGAGTGGGATTGTCATCTCCGTCAAAGTTGACATGGACGGTCACCGGCCCGTGATAATAACCGATGCCATTGAAGTCAACGCTCTCCAGCCAATACAAATAAGTCCCGTTTTCGGAAATCTCCAGGTCGTCATAAAAGTAAATATGTTGCTGGGAGGTATTGGTAGCGGCGACGAATCCGTCCAGCTTGACCGCATCGGTCAAACTGCCGGTCTTGCCGCGGTAGATATAGAATCCGGTGCAATTTTGCTCGGACTGGGTGATCCATTGCAGACGGACGAAGTTTTGTGCCGACATGGTAGCAGTAAACGTGGAAAGGATCACGGGAAGGACTTCCTCTTCCAACGACTCTCCATCTGCCCTGCCGATCTGACTAATATCCTTTGAACTGGACAGCGGAGCAGTTACTCTCAGCCACCTTGTTTCACCGGATACATCATAGTTTTCCGCGGTGGGCGTGAATTGTACTCCACCCTTCCAGACAGCAGGCACCAGATCGCCCCATGTGAAGCCACCATCATCCGCCGCACTCCAGGCATAAAAGATATTCACATCGGCAGAGGCAGAGCCGGTAATGCTCCACTGTTTGTTAATATAGTTGGGTAACAAGGGTGGGTGCGACTTGGACACACTCAAAGGGGTTGTGCTCGTGATATTGGCATTCCCGCTTAAGGTTATATCAGTCTCATCAATCATAAGTGGATTGTTATTGAGGTTCATTCTAAAATTGGCGATGTCCATTTTTGACAAATGCATACCGGTAGGATTGGTGAGATCCCAGATTGCATTTGCACCCAAAGTCAATGTTCCTCCACCACTGATGACCTGCGGTGTGGTGCCGGCGAAAAAGGTGGTTCCGGATGAGACTGGATTGAAGTTGAGCGTTGCTCCGGTATTGACATAAACATTGCCTCTGACCGCATGTCCAATGCCTGTGGTCATATTGTAATTCAATCCACCTTGGATGACGAACAAGTGGTTAACCGAAGAGACAGCGGTTCCCGTAATGGTGACCGTAGAGGTATGGTTATGTTCAAAACCGGCATAGGTCCGGCCGGAGAATGCTGGTCCTCCTGATTGCTCATGACGGTACCAACTGCCTGCCTGGAAGACCACAACTGAGCCAGGTTGGCCAATGCCAAAAGGATTGGCTCCTCCTCTGGAAACATAATATGCGCCGGATTGGAAGATGACAGAAAGAGAGCTTCCAGCCGCGTTGCCAAAAGCATTGCCACTTACGTTTGGACCAAAAGTGAACGTCGCTCCATTCGCAAAGACCAAGGAAGAAAGTGCATTTGCGATCAGACGGTGACCAGGAGTACCTGATGCACTTGTAAACGTCATTGACCCGGAGATACTGCCCGTGGCTGTACCAGAAAGGGTGATGTTGACCACGGTGGTTGAATTGACGTTGAGTGAACTGCCCAATGTAACGATAAGGTCATCACCTGTGCCACCGGCAATCGTCAAAACAATACTTGCTGTGGATGACAGGGTGATGTTAGTGTTGTTAAGCACTTCCAACGTACCAATGGTCTGGGTAGGTACAGCAGTGATGTTCTTTGTAGAGCTGTCGTTGAATATCAGAATATCGTTCGAAGCCGGGACATTCCGGATCGGATTCCAGTTGCCTGCCACCTGCCAGGATGCATTATTAGCCCCAATCCAGTAGTAAGTTGTTTGAGCATACATAATGCTGAGAAATGCCAGCATCATAACCGCAAATATGAGAATCTTCTTCATAATTCCTCCCTGAATTATGTTTGTTTTTGTTGAAAGAAAACACACTATGACTTTGGCGTCATTGTCCGTACGCTTGAGAATCTGGCAAGAAAAAAATGCTCATTTCCTTCGAAATTCCGTGAATATATCTGATCAGCCCCGTATCTTCCTATTTCATAATGACATAGATCGTGTCTGCCAATCCGTGCTTTGTCTTCCCTGCTTGATTACCTTAGTATAACCTTAGTATAACCTTACGACCGTAAGGTTATACTAAGGTTATACTAAGGTAATCAAGCAGGGAGGAGGGGATGGATTATGTATCGGCGCACTTCTTTTTATCCCTCATTTTCATGCTCCGGGACAAGCCATATTCCCTGCTGTGACTCCTTTGTGTCAGCGTTGATTCCATTACACAGATTATCAAGGATAAAAAGTGCAATAAAACCGAGAAATCTATTGACAAATAAATGAGGTAGGTTATGAGTGCGTTATAAAAACTATGGGAGGTATCCCAATGAACAAGATAATGCTACTGTTGGTGGCGATTCTGATCCCGCTGATGATGATAGCATCGGTGTTTCAGATTCGGCAGATCAAGCCCGAATACCGTATCCATCGGGCACTGAGCAATACTCGTGCCTGGCGGTTGGATGAGATGCGCTCATTTTCTTCCGGTTTGGACAATTGGGAGATCGATAGCCGGAATACCTTTGGTTACAGTGACGTTTTTCCGGGCAGGATAGATCAGGTAAAGCTGTGGTATTGGGATTATGAGAATGAAGAGTGGTTTGAATTTATGACCTACGATTATACTTATGATGCCTCCGGGCAGTACATAATCGGAACGGTCGGGTCATACAACATGGGGGGTGATCCATTTCCCTGGCTGGAATCAACGGTGGAGTATGATACCCAGAACCGGCTGACGCATATGTATCTCGATATGCTGGACTTTGAGTATGGGAATTGGGTGCCCTGGCAGCGTTTTCATATCAATTACGTAAGCAACAGCAATTATACCGTTTACATCTGGGAGAATCAGATCATTGAACCGCAGCGTGACGGTATCTACGGCAAGCTCAACTTCCAATACGATGCCCAGGGCAGGATCATTGAGGAAATCAGTAGTGAATCAGCGGATTCTCTTAATTGGATCGCTTCCGAAAGAAGGATGCGGACTTATCACGCCAATGATACCACCACCGGCGATATCATCGTCCAAAATATCGCTCGCTGGTTGCCGATGGTCTTTATGTCGGATATGTTTGAACCCGATTTCTTTGGCAAAATCAGCGAACAGATCGATTACTATATGGAGTTCCCCGACTGGGTCAATGACTACAGGATGACCTATTTCTATGATGACGGGATGAATCTGGTGCATAGATTGGGAGAATACTGGGACTGGGATGCCTGGGCATCCGGTGACTTC
>VGPI01000186.1 GCA_016875595.1 Candidatus Cloacimonadota bacterium | reverse complement strand
ATGAAACGAACGCTCTTATTGCTAATCGTCGTGACCCTGCTGTTGGGGGCATGTGCCACCCAACGCCAGAAGCTGAGCGCACAAGCCAGTATGACCTTCAAATCAGCCAATGTCTATTATCAGAATAAAAACCTGGAGAAAGCCCTGGAAGGTTATCTCAAGGTATTGGAAAGCCGTCCTGATCACGTGATCTCGCTCAATCGTTCCGCCGATATCTATATGTATTATGCCGAAAATGATTCTACGGTAAGAGTGGAATTTAATCACAAAGCATACAAGATGTATGCCCAGTTGCTGGAAGTGATGCAGACCTTTACCAATCTGACCGATGATGAAACACGGACCATGCGGGAGATCACCGACAAACGGGAGAGCACCTGGGTGCGGATCTTCAAGCATGGCGAAGAACAGACCAAGGCGGGAGATTATGAAGCAGCGATCCAGACCTATGAACTGGCGGCAAGGATCAAGCCAGACCGGATCGAACCCTACGTCAAGATCAAGGATATCTACGAGAATAACCTGAATAACCAGGCAAAAACCGAAGAATACCTGCTGATGCTTTACAAAAGCAAACCGAATGAGATCCTGTTGGTCAAAGAGATCGCCGCCTTTTATTACAACCGTCAGGAATATACCAAAGCCCTGTCCTTCTTTATCAAGGTCAGAGAGATCAATTCCAATGACCTGAACAATCTCTTGAACCTGTCTCTGTGTTATTATGAGTTGGAGAACTATCAGGAAGCGCTCAAAGTGACTAATGACATCCTGGCGATCAACCCCAATGACTTATCAGTTTTGGATAATGCCAAGATCATAGCCGCACTGATGAACAACACCGATATGGCGATCGATTATGCCAAAAGGATTCTGGCAATTGAACCGACTTCCTACAACTACCTGGCTATCTGCACCTGGCTCTCACAGGCAAAGCGTTATGCGGAACTGATCCAATTCGGCGAGAAATGGTATGCCTTTGAACCGGAAAGCAAGGATGCGGTGCAATTCGTGATCCTGGGCGCACAGCAAACCAAGAACAGCGCTTTGGAAAAGAAATACAGCGACATCTTCCGTAAGATGAAGTAAACGACTGATTGAACGGTGCAGGATCAGGGATAAATGGAACTTATCCACTTTCCTCTGTTCTGTCCCTCGATCGATACATTTAGTCCCGTATCGTCAGAGATGATGCGGGACTTTTACGTTGGGGGATGAGCGATGACCGATCAGATGATCGCCTATCGTTATGCTTTCGCTGCCGTATTGTGCTAGTCTCCAATCTGATCTCTTTTACACCGTTCATCTCACTCCTGCTGATCCATGCCGTTCTGCAGGAATCGATCCAGGTAGTCACAATCGGCGGTCTGACTTTGATCGTGATCGGAAACGTCATCCAGAAAACGGGGATGCAGCGCAGGAATACTTGACAGAAACGGGGGGATAAATTGATTTGACCCGCCAGGCCCAGCGCAATGACTGCTTGCGAACCATGTCAGGTCAGGAATGAAGCAGCATTAAGCAATGTCAGTTATGTGCCGCTGTCCGCCTGGCATTTTACTTTGTCTGAAAAACCGACTATCTTTTCTGTAGAGATAGGCATGAAAAATGCATAAAACATGGGAATATAACTAATGGAACTACGAGAACCAATGAAAAGAATACTGCTGTTTATCCTGCTGACGGGCATTGCCCTTTCAGCGACTGCTGATCCTGTCAAGATCACGAGCTGGGACATCGATCGGGATGTCAATCTCCTCAATAAAGCTCATTTCAGTGTTGATAATGTCAACCGTGAGACCAATACGATCATCGTCTATGTGCGCGATGAGGATGAATTTGGGCGGCTGTTGGCACTGGGTTATGCTGCCCAGCGCCTGCCCAATCTGGCAAAGGAATATGCCCGCGAACTCTGGGAGATGACCAGAGATAGCGACAATCCGAAGGAACGCTATTTCTCCTATGACCAGTATATCCAGTTCATGCAGCAGACCGCTCAGCAATATCAGAATATCTGTAGCCTGGTGCAGTTTGGAACTTCGGTGCAGGGTAGATCGCTGCTGATGATGAAGATCTCGGACAACGTCAATATGAGCGAAGCCGAACCGCAATTCCAATGGGTCTCCAGTATCCATGGTGACGAGGTGGTCGGCTATGACCTCCTCATCCGTCTCATCCAGCTCCTGACTGCTCATTATGGAACTGATCCGCGCATCACGAATCTTGTCAATAACACCGAGATCTGGATCAATCCGATGATGAATCCCGATGGATATGTAAATGCCAGTCGCTACAACGCCACTGGCGTGGATCTCAACCGCAATTTTCCCATGCCGACCGGCACCCAGCATCCCGATGGCAATCCCTGGGCTCCGGAAACCGTGGCGATGATGAACTTCAGTCAAGACCGCCGGATCAGTTTGTCGATAAATTATCATGGCGGGGCGCTGGTCATGAACTATCCTTGGGACTACACCTATGTCCTGGCACCGGATGACGCCCTGCTCCAACAGGCAGCACTGGCGTATTCGGTACATAATCCTGCCATGTACAACAGCAGTACTTTTCCCCAAGGTATCACCAATGGCGCTGCCTGGTATGTGATCACCGGCTCAATGCAAGACTGGCTTTATCATTACACCAGCGGGATTGACATCACCTGCGAGGTTGGCGACATCAAATGGCCGGCAGCCAGTCAATTGGATAGCTATTGGGCAGCAAATCAGGAATCGATCCTGTCTTACATGGAGTTTATGCACCGGGGTGTCAGGGGATTGGTTACCGATCCCATTGGAAATCCTATCCCAGCCGTCATCACCATGACCGGAAACAGTAAAGCTATCCGTAACAGTGGCATCGGCTACTTTCACCGGATGCTGCTGCCCGGTAACTACACTCTTACCGCCAGCGCGGATGGATACATCCCCCAATCATTTGCCCTTACCGTCCCCGCCAGTGGCAGCGTGACTCAAAACGTCATTCTTCAGCCCGCACAGATGGTCAGCCTCAATGGTATAGTCCGTAACCAACAGGGATTGACGATCGCCAATGCCCAGGTCACAATCGGAGACAACCCGCCGGTGCAGACCTCTGCCACGGGTACGTTAGCGCTTTCATCCATCGCCGAAGGTGATTATGATGTCACCATCCGGGCAACCGGTTACGCCGTTTACAAGCAAAACCTGAAGCTGAGGCAAGCCCATAACAACCCGGTTTTTGTTCTCTCTCAACCGATCTTTGCTGATGATTTTGAGAGCGGACTTTCCGGTTGGACTGTCCAGACCCCATGGGCGATCGTTACCGAGAGCACCAATCTCGTCCTGACCGATTCCCCTGCCGGTAATTATGGCAGTAATGTCAATCGCTCCGCCACCCTTGCCAGTCCGGTTTCATTAGCCAATATCAGCAATCCCTATCTCAATTTCGATATCCGCTACGACCTTGAGGAAAGTTACGACTTCCTCCATGTGGAGGCGTCTGTTAACGGAACAAACTGGACGAATCTGACCAGTTTCTCCGGTACGCAAAGTACCTGGATCAATGTCACGTTACCCTTGAATGCTTATGCCGGACAGAATGTGCTAATTCGCTTCCGCCTCCGATCGGACTGGAGCATATCGGCGGACGGCGCTTATATCGACAATGTGCAGATCAATGGCACACCGGTCAACGCTGTCATCTATGGCGATATCGATGCCAACTGGCAGGTAACCGGTTATGATGCCAAATACATCCTGGATTACGTTGTGGGTCTTGATCCTGTTCCGCAGATCGATTCCATTCCCTGGTTACCGAGC
>VGPI01000185.1 GCA_016875595.1 Candidatus Cloacimonadota bacterium | reverse complement strand
CATCCCCTATGATCGGATCATCCGCTTTGAGATCATGCGCAAGATCACGTTGTATCTTATTCTCTTTTATGCAGATGAAGATGGCAGGGAACGGACGTTTAGGACCAATCTCTCCTTCCCCAATATGATCAAGGTCTTGATGGGTATCGAAGACATGGCTCCTCAACTCCAGATCGATGAGAAAATGCGCGCTGCTCTGCAGATATACCGTTATAAAGACGCTTATGACCGGTTGAAGAAAGATCCTGGGATTATTTAAACGATGATTTACGACTTTGATCAAGTCATCGACCGCCGCGGGAGCGGTTGCTTCAAATACGATGCTCTGAAGCTCTTCTACGGCAGGGATGATCTACTGTCTTTGTGGGTGGCGGATATGGATTTTGCCGTGGCACCGGAGATCACCGCTGCTCTGCAGGAACGCCTGGCTAATCCGGTCTTTGGCTACAACTTCCGTTTGCCGGACTTTTATCAGGCACTTATCCAGTGGGTTGCCAAACGTCATAACTGGCAAGTGCATAGAGAATGGATTGACAACACTCCCGGCATCGTTCCCGCGCTGAGTTTGGCGGTCATGTCATACACCAATCCGCAGGATGCCGTCCTCATCCAGACGCCGGTTTACCGCCCCTTCTTCGATGCTGTTATTGATCATGGACGCAAGCTCTTGACCAATCCGCTGATATATCAAAACGGACAGTATCGCATCGACTTTGATGACTTTGAACGCCAAGTCAGCCAAGCCCGGATGTTCATCCTCTGCAGTCCTCATAACCCCGTGGGCAGGGTGTGGACGGAGGACGAGCTGCTCCACATGGGGCGTATCTGCAAGAAACACAACGTCATTATCCTCTCCGACGAGATTCATAACGACCTCCTTTTTACCGGATCAAGACACCTCCCGATGGCCAAACTGGAGGATTTCAACAGCATTACCGTGACCTGCCTCTCCCCCAGCAAGACCTTCAATATCGCCGGACTCTGTACTTCCGTGATCGTCACTCCCAATGAAAACCTCCGTAAACCCCTATCCGAACTTATATTCAAAATGCATCTCTATCTGGGCAATTCCTTTGGCATTGCCGCCTTCATCGCTGCCTACACCAAAGGCGAAGCGTGGCTCTCCGCCCTGCTTAAGTATTTGCAGGATAATCGCGACTTTGTCCTGAACTTCATCCAGGAACACATCCCCCGGATCAATGCCGTCAAACCCGAGAGCACCTATCTGATGTGGGTGGATTTCCGCGCTCTAGGTCTCAGCGATAGTGCTTTGCAGGATCTATTGTTCAATCATGCCCGTATCGCCCTCGACCCCGGGATCAAGTTCGGCGAGGACGGCTCCGGCTTCATGCGGCTCAATTTCGGCTCTCCCCGCTCCATCATCCGGGAAGCCCTTGAGCGGATCAAACATGCCATTGATTCCGTTACATAAGTGATGCTCGTCAGTGGTAAACAAAAGACCTTTGGGGATTGGATAAAATGAAACAACAGATCGAATCACTTTTTCAGACTAAACCAGAGCAATATCAGCCCTCCGACCGCAGTTTGATCTCCGACTTTCTCGCAGCCCTCAATACCGGCTCCATCCGTGCCTGTGAAAAACCCGGCGAGGACTGGATCGTCAATACCTGGGTCAAGATGGGCATCCTCTGTGCTTTTCGCATGGGCAAGCTCACCCAGTTTGACTGGGGCGGCAAAAAGCCCTTTTTTGACAAGGACACGCTGCCCGAAAGACAATTCTCCCTGCAGGATCAGGTGCGCATCGTTCCCGGCGGCACCTCCGCCCGCAATGGCTGTTTCCTGGCACCAAACGTAGCTGTCATGCCCCCTGCCTTCATCAATGTCGGCGCTTATGTGGACAGCGGTTCGCTGATCGATTCCCATGCCCTGGTCGGCAGTTGCGCTCAGATCGGCAGGAATGTCCATCTTTCCGCCGGAGCCATGATCGGAGGCGTTTTGGAGCCCATTGGCTTGAGACCGGTGATCGTGGAGGACGATGTCTTTATCGGCGGCAATAGCGGGATCTATGAAGGCATCCTGATCAGGAGCCGGGCAGTCATTGCCTCCGGTGTCGTCATCACCTCATCCACTCCGGTCTTTGACGCAGTAAACGGCGCATTTCTCCCATCCGGAGAGGATACCCCCCTGATCATCCCCCCGGGCGCCGTCGTCGTCAGCGGTAGCCGTCGCTTGCGTACCAATCCCGACTTCCAGATCTATTGCCCGATCATCATCAAGTACCGCGACGCAAAAACCGACCATTCCGTCCGCCTGGAACGCGCTATCCGTGAACTCACTGACTGAAGCCAAGCGCATCCAGAATATAGAGTTATCGCTTCTGCGCCGGATCATGGCAGCCGCAGCACCGGATGCTCTCGACCTCGCATTAGGTGAATTGACCTATCCCCTCCCTCAACCCCTTGCCAAACATGCCGGAAAGCTCCTTTTGACCGAGACCCCGCGCTATACGCCCAATGCCGGACTGCCCGCATTGAGAAACCAAGTGGCGGCATATTATGACCACCAGACCGATGAATCCCGGGTCTGCATCACCAACGGTGCCGAGGAAGCGCTCTTCGTCACTCTGACCGCTCTGGTCAATGATGGCGACCTCATTGCCATCCCCGATCCTGATTATCCTGCCTATCCCGCCCTTGCTACTATGGTCAATGCCCGTATCGTCCGTTTGCCTTATAAGCATGATCTCATCACGATCGATTGGGATCAGTGGGCATCGCTCTTAGCCAAGGGCGTTAAGTTCCTGCTCTTCAGCCATCCCGCCAATCCCCATGGCAGGTTTTTTAGCGATAACGAGATTGAGCGCCTGATCAATATCTGTGCAAGGAACGGCATCGTTCTCATCGTGGACGAGATCTACCGGGAATTGTACTTCGCCCAAAAACCCCTGTCTTTTGCCGGCAGATACGACCACCTGATCGTGATCGGCGGGCTCTCAAAATCGCATTGCATGAGCGGCTGGCGCATCGGCTGGATCACCTCTCCCCTATCCATCGCCCCTGCCATGATCAAGACCCGCCAGTATGTCTCCACCTGCTCCAACTGGCTTTCGCAGATGCTGGCGATCTATGCCCTGTCAACGGATGGACTGAAACTGATCGCGTCCATCCGAAAACGACTCCGCGACAATTGCCGGTCGGCGATCGGTTTTATCAAAGACCGTTTTACCCCCGAAGGATCGGAAACCCCCTCCACGCATAGAATCACTACCATCCACTCCCCCGACGCCACACCTTACATCATGATCGAGACCGGTGGAGACGATGTCGCCTATGCCATTGAACTCGCTCAACGCGGCATCATCACTGCCCCCGGCACCGCATTCGGTAATCTGACCCGCGGCTGGATCAGGATCAACGCTTCCGCCCTCGATGCTCCCCCAAAAGACCAGAAATAGCGACCTCAATTGAACATAACTTACCAAGTTCTTCAGATACTACTACGGTTCCTATCAGGAAATAGATCGAACTACCGAGTGAAAGCCAAGGCAGATTGCGAAACCACTTACGGTCACGCTCGTATCCCGGCTGATTTCGATCCACAATTCGATTCTAAGACGTTTTGAACCGTTACTTTTCCCAAGAATTCCATAAATGGCTTGTGCGTTTCAGGTATCTTTTTATCAACAAGATAAATAAGGCTCTCTTCCAAATTGAGTGGGTTATCTGGAGATGGCAAAGCATTGGGGTGGTGGAATCTGTTTGCCACAGCGTCCAGAGGACGCTTTCACAGGCAGCTTCGCTGCCTCTGCCGAATAGATTTCGGCAGCCCAATATGGATG
>VGPI01000184.1 GCA_016875595.1 Candidatus Cloacimonadota bacterium | reverse complement strand
TTTTGAGATTCCCAAGCAGGGCCGAATCCTCATCGGAGATCAGGATATCACAGCGCTCCCTCCCTATAAGCGCCAGGTCAATACCATCTTCCAGAATTACTCGCTCTTTCCCCACATGACGCTCCATGACAACGTCGCCTTCGGACTCAAGATGAAGAAGGTGGCTGTCACCGAGATCAAACACCGGGTGATGGAGATGCTGGAGCTGGTCAAAATGCAGGATCAGGCGCACAAATATCCCGACCAGATCAGTGGCGGACAGAAACAGCGGATTGCCATCGCCCGTGCCCTGATCAATAAACCCCAGGTCTTACTTTTGGACGAGCCCCTGGCTGCCCTCGACCTCAAACTCCGCCAGCACATGCTGATCGAGCTGATGAATATCCACGACGTGGTCGGTATCACCTTCATCTATGTCACCCATGACCAGGGCGAGGCAATGAGTATTTCCGACCGCGTGGCAGTGATGAACGAAGGCAGAGTGATCCAGTTCGGACCACCGGATGACATCTATGAACGTCCCTCCAGCATCTTTGCCGCTTACTTCATCGGCGAGACCAACCTCCTGAGCAGCGAAGTCGTCACCGTGGAGGACGACTACGTTCATCTTCGCAGCCCCATCGGCAACGGTGAATTCATCGAATTTGACAGCGGATTCAAGCGCGTCCCGCTGGTGAGGCAAAAGCTGGCAACTTCACTGCGCCCCGAAAAGATCGCCATCTCCCGTGCCAAACCCCGCGCTCAGGATGACATAAATTCGATCCGTGGCGTTATTGAGGATATCCTCTATCTGGGCTCGCATACGCAATACATCGTCCGGGTGGGTAATCAGCGCATCCGTGTTTTCAGCCAGCATAAGCGCGTCTATTTCGATGAAAAAGCATTGGACTGGGAAGAGCCCGTCTGGCTGTTCTGGCATGATTCCGATACCTGGCTGATCGAGGAAACGCCCTCGCCGGAGATCGCCAGTGGAGAACGCTTCTATGAATCCACCGGTCATTATTTCCGTACCACCAAACGGGCTGCAAACCCATAGCCCAT
Organism: Candidatus Cloacimonadota bacterium; assembly: GCA_016875595.1. GTDB lineage: Bacteria > Cloacimonadota > Cloacimonadia > Cloacimonadales > Cloacimonadaceae > VGPI01. The sequence continues at coordinate 2,794 of VGPI01000184.1, read as the reverse complement.
TGCCGGATACAGTATATTCAGGAAAGCTGGGATGATCGAAGCCGAGATCAAAGCAAGCAAGGCAAAGAACAACGCCAGCTGGCTGTTGACCGCCCCGGCACTGATCTGGCTGATGATCTTTTTTGCCGTACCTTACCTGATCATCGTCATTTACAGCTTTCTCACCGCCGATATCTACGACGTCAAATTCCTCTTCTCCCTGGATTCCTTTCGTCAGGCATTCCAAAGCTCCTATCTGCGCACTTTTTTCCTGTCCTTCAAGCTTGCTTTCATGACCACGGCGATCTGTCTGCTGATCGGCTATCCGGTTGCTTATTTCATCGCCCGCAGCCGCGAGACAATCAAGAATAACCTCCTGATCTTCATCATCATCCCCTTTTGGACTAATCTCATCATCCGCATCTTTGCCTGGCGGATCTTCCTGTCTTACAACGGAGTGCTCAACGAGGCACTGATGCGCATGAACCTGATTGACCAGCCCCTCGAGATCCTGCGAACCGATCTGGCGGTGCTGATCGTGATGGTCTATGTCTATCTGCCCTATATGATCCTGCCCCTGTACAGCGTGATCGAGAAGATGGACTGGACTTTGCTTCATGCGGCGATGGATCTCGGCGCTACGGAACGCCGTGCCTTTTTCAAGGTGACTCTGCCCTTGTCGTTTGAGGGGATCATTGCCGGATCCATCCTCGTTTTCATCCCTGCCCTGGGTGCCTATCTGATCCCGCAACTTGTTGGCAATCAACGTTCTCTGTTGGTGGGGCAGGTGATCACCTACAAGATCAAGAATATCCCGCGCAATTGGCCGATGGCATCAGCTTTGTCCCTCATCCTGCTCTTTGTCGTGGCAGTCTTGCTTATTCTCTTGTACCTGGCTTACAAGAGCCGGAGACGGGGCGGTTCGGCCAGGCAGGGAACTGACCTTGTCCAGCGGTACTGACCGGAGCGAAGGAGATGCCGGAATTGAACCGCGCCCGTTTTTACAAGTCTATGAACCTGACGGTGTTTACGCTGGTGATGGTGTTCCTCTACATTCCCATCCTGCTGCTGATCATCTTTAGTTTCAATGACGCCAAGATCATCACTTCCTGGCAGGGTTTTACCTTCCGCTATTACCGCCTGCTCTGGGAGAATACCGCCATCAAAGCCGCCTTTCGCAATACGCTGCTGATCGCTGGTCTGGCAACCCTGATCTCCACTGTGCTCGGGATACTGGCAGCACTGGGACTGGAAAACAAGCGGTTCTCCGGGAGAAAGGGGATCCTGGCGCTGATCTATGTCCCGCTGGTCATCCCGGATATTCTGATGGGGGTGTCGCTGGCGCTGATGTTCAATTTTACCAGAGTGCAGACCGGGATGTTCACTGTCCTGATCGCCCACGTCACTTTTTGCCTATCCTACACGGTGATCGTCATCCAGTCACGGCTGGAGGGCTTTGACCGCTCTTTGGTGGAGGCGGCAATGGATCTGGGAGCAAAACCCTCACAGGTCTTCTGGCGGGTAAAATTCCCGCTGATGATGCCGGGGATCATCGCCGCCGCCCTGCTTGCCTTTACCCTGTCCATCGACGACTTTATCATCACCTTCTTCACCTCCGGACGCGGCTTCGACACCCTGCCGATCTATGTGGAAGGCACCATCCGGCGTGGAACGATCACCACTATCAATTCTCTCTCCACCATCATGATTGCCTTTACCCTCTTCCTCGTGGTCATCACCAAACGGATCCGCAAAAACCTCTTCGGATCTTTCTGACCCTCCCGCCCCGATTCCCAAACATATCTCCAAACACCTACAACCGCCCAGCGATGAGCTCATCCCCCAATCGGTACACTCATCATTATATTGGATAAGTTATATCCAACCAATAGCTTACCTCGATCTCTCCGGTTTGCCCCTCTTGATCAAGTGGTTATCCCCCCTTAATCAAGCGTTAACTATTAACGCTTGATTAACGCTTGATTATGACTTGATAAAGAGGGGCAGGCAAGGAAGAAGGATGCAGAGAAGAAAAAAGCCCCGCCTCAAGCGGGGCTGGAAGGTTAATCTGCCAATAGATGCAGGATAGATCCTACTTCATCAGCATCATTTTACGTGTTTCGGTGCGGCCATTGGCTGTCAGACGGTAGAAATAGACCCCGCTGGCAACAGATTTGCCGCTATTATCCGTACCATTCCAGATCACTCTGTGTTCCCCGGGGTTCACGGTTCCGTTGATCAGGGTCTTGACCAATTGTCCCTTGAGGTTGTACACGGAAAGGCTGGCATTGCCGGTTTGGGGGTTGGTGAAGACGATGGTGGTGGAAGGATTGAACGGATTGGGGAAGTTGGGATGAAGCATTTGAGCCAGAGGTGGTGTCACGGCATCATTGGTGCTGACCGGGAAGACGAATTCCAGTTCGCAGAACATTATCCGACCACCATCGTTCTGCCCGACGGGAGGTGTCTGAACAGAAGAACCCCAAGTATAATCATCATAGAACATCAATCCCAGTCGACCGATCTTGTTATCTCCCTGCATCCCGATGTATCTGATCTGGCTGGCGGGATAGACCCACATGGGTTTGATGCCGACAAATTGCGGTTGGGTCTCCTGATTATTCAGAGAGAGGGGCTCAGACCAAGATCCGCCATTATCGGGTGAGATGGAGATGTAGATCTCCGGTGTGTTGGCAAAGGCGGCATATTCCGGGTCGTTGAATTGGTTTGCGCGCCGGGCGCGCATGCTGTTTTGCCAGACGACCGCCATCATCTGCTGGTCATTTGATTCTGTGATCTTGATATGGTTGTAATG
>VGPI01000183.1 GCA_016875595.1 Candidatus Cloacimonadota bacterium | reverse complement strand
CGATTACTTTGATCAGAGCTGCATTTGATTGCGGGATAACTGATTATGGTGAGAATCGGGTACAGGAAGCACAACACAAGGTGCCCTTCCTTTCTGACCGGCAGGCGAGATTTCACTTCATCGGACATCTGCAGTCGAACAAGGTGAATGCCTTGCTGGAACTTGATCCCTGCCTCATCCATTCGGTTGATTCCCTGTCTCTGGCACAGAAACTTGATGGTGCCTGCCGCAAACGATCGCGCATCCAGGATATCCTGATCCAGGTAAACACCAGTGGCGAAGATACAAAAAGCGGTATAGCTCCGGCGGCGGCGATTGATCTGATCCAAAGCGTGAGTCAATTGCCGAACCTGAGGATCAGAGGTTTGATGACCATCGGAACTTTGGGTGGGGACAAGCGATTGGTCCGGTCGTGTTTTCAGCGTTTAAGAGGGATCTTTAGCGAAGTTAAGGAGATGAATGTGGACCAGGTGGAAATGCACTATTTATCCATGGGTATGACGGATGATTTTGAGATCGCTTTGACCGAGGGCTCGAACTGCCTGCGGATCGGCAGTGCGTTCTTTGGAGCCCGGTCGCTTCCGGAGCGTGACTCCGCGCCTTCCGGGATAAAGGTGGATAAATGATCTATTTATTGTGGTTTATGCTCATTGCCCTGTCCTATATGTATGGTGGTTTTTCAGCGGCTCGGGTGGTCGCCAAGAGTTTTCGCTCGCTCAATATCTATCGGGTGGGAACGGGTCTGGCGGATACCGAAAATATCTATCAGAACGTGAGTAAAGCCCTGGGGTTTCTGGTCGGTGCTATCGATGTCAGCAAGAGCTATTTCTATCTCTGGCTTCTGGATTCCCTGCTTCAATGGGGCGGTGACTATAAGTTCATGGAAGGGATTGAGTTTCTTTACCGGCCTGAGATGATCATGGTGTATGGCGTGGCAATGCTGATCGGGCACTGCTTGCCCTTGACGCATGGCTTTCGGGGTGGCAGGGGGATCTTTACCTACATGGGCTTTATCGCCTATGTTTGTTTCATGCCGATGATGATCACGGCAGTGCTGGCAATGCTGAGCGTCGTGTGGTTCAAGCAGATCCGTTTTGCGCAATATCTGATCGTGGTGTTTCCCGTGATCCTGATGCAATTGATGTTGTCGTTTTTTCCGCATTACCTGAAGACGCAGCCCAGTTATTCCTTTGCCTATATGTTTGGGACGGTCATTCTGATGGGGGCATTGAATGTGATCGTATCCAAGCGATTGGGTGAGATATAATCGAGGAGGTGACAGTGATCCAGGTCATTGCAGTCCAGAGTAAGAAGCAATTGAAACAGTTCATTATGCTGCCCTTCCGGCTTTATCGGAACGATTCTTGCTGGGTGGCGCCCCTGATCGGTGAGCAGAAGAAATTCTTTGATCCCAGGCACAATCCCTTCTACGAACATTCGGAGGCGCAACTCTTTGTCGCAGTGGAAAATGACCGGGTGGTGGGCAGGATCTCGGCACATACCAATACCGAGCATAATAAGGAACACAATGATAACTGCGGGTTCTTTGGCTTCTTTGAAAGTGAGGATCGGATGGATGTGGCCCGGGCGCTGTTTGACCAAGCATACCGGTGGAATCGGGAACGGGGCAGAGATACCCTGCGCGGACCGCTCAATTTTACCGTCAATGACGAGGCGGGCCTGCTGATCGATGGCTTTGAAACCTCGCCGTATGTGATGATGACGCATAATCCGCCATATTATCAGAATTTGTATGAGAGCAACGGCATGGTCAAGGCGATGGACATGTATGCCTATTACAGCGATCACAAAGTAATCCCAGAACGGGTCGACCGGGCTGCACAATTGATCCAGAAACGCTATGGACATCAGATCAGGCATCTGGATAAGCACAACCTCAAGCGCGATATTGAGACGGTCTTTGAGATCTATACCAAGGCGTGGGAGTATAATTGGGGATACGTCCCCATGACCAAAGCGGAATTCGATCACACGGTGCAAATGCTGCTGCCACTGGTAGATCCGCAGTTAGTGCTCATCGCCGAGGTGGATGGAAAGCCGGCGGGCTTCAGTTTGGCAATGCCAAATTACAACGAAGTGCTCAAGGTAATGAAGGGCAGGATCAATCCGGTTACGATCATCAAAGCGTTATTGGCAAAGCGCCGGATCACTTCGGCAAGAGTGGTCACGATGGGTGTGATCAGGGAATACCAGAACCGTGGGATCGATACGCTGTTTTATTATCATTCATATAAATATGGTCTGCCCAAGGGCTACTACAAGGCAGAATTCTCCTGGGTGCTGGAAAATAACACCCGGATGATGCAGGTGGCGGAAATGCTGGGGGCAACTCCTTACAAGACATACAGGATCTATGACCAAGCGATCGTCTGAACCCGTCTCAGCAGCGCTGTTTCGTCTGAATAAGCTGGACTATATCACGATCGCCTACTGTTTGTGGGTGATCCTGTATATGCTGATCGGATGGTCACGGGCGGAATCGCCAAGGTCACATCTGCCGGCTTATGTCAGTATTGTGACCGGTATCATGCTTCTGGCATGGCTGCAGGGCTATAGTCAGATCCGGTGGGGCGCGGGATCGAGGATCAGCCGGATCCTGCATTTTATCCGCAGCGTCTATCCGATCGGGCTGTTCGGTTATTTCTTCATCTCATTGTATGTGGTTAACCGGATCATCTTCCGCAGTTTTCTCGATCCGCTGTTTATGGAGGTGGATCATCTGATCTTTGGTTATTATCCATCGCTGAAATGGGGGCTGGTATTGAATCAGGCATGGATCCAGGAGATCATCAGTTTTGCCTATTTCTGCTATTATCCGATGATCGCCGGACTGCCGGTGTATTTTTACTTCCGTGACCGCGAGGCATTTGACAAGCTGATCTTTACGCTGGCTTTCTCGTTCTACGTCTGCTATTTTCTGTTTGCTCTGGTGCCGGTGGTCGGAGGCAGATATCTGCCGGAAGCGCATGCACTTACTATCCAGAACCGGGGCTGGCTCTTTGGCTGGATCATGGCAATGATCTATCGGGCGAGTGAACACTGGGGCGGCGCCTTTCCCAGTTCGCATATCATCATCGCCCTGATCCTCAGTTTTTCGGCGTTGGCGCATCTGAAACGGTTGGGAGTGATCCTGCTCCTGATCTGTGTGTTCCTGTCCATAGCGACGGTCTTTCTGCATTATCACTGGTTTATCGATATGGTGGCGGGGGTCTTGATTGCGCCTCTGTTGTATTGGTTTGCCGGATTCGTCTATCGTAAACTGCCGGAGTAATAATATGATCAAACATATGCTTATCGTTCTGGGCTGGATGTTCCTGACGGGACTGGGGGCACAATTCTATCTTCCTGCTCATCTGCCGATCACTGAGTATGACTATCGGATTCCGGGAAACAACGTTTCACCGATAGCGATCGGGATGGGAGGATTAAATCTGACCTATGGTGCTGATTACTTCGCTGCCGGTAGTAATCCGGCTTTGCTGGCTGATAACAAGTCAACCTTTGTTGCCTCGTCTTTCCGGCTGGGTAATGAGGAAGCTATCGATCTCCTGCAGGCGATGCGCTTTAGCAATGTCCTCAAAGCAAAACAATTTGGATATTTCACCCTCGTCAGCAAATCAGTGGGCTGGGCATATCAGCCACTTGCCTCGATCAATATCACCAACTGGAATACTACTGCGGAAGAGCCGCAATACTATGATTATCAATTGGATAGTTTCCAGATGACGGTAGGTGCCAAGGATAATGAGTATGAGCATATCAGCGCCGGGCTCACCGTCAAGTATCTGACAGGGCGGCTGGTCTATCTTTGGAAACCTCAGAACATTCAGTACACCTATTTTATTGATAACAAGGTCAAGGGCTTCGCCA
>VGPI01000182.1 GCA_016875595.1 Candidatus Cloacimonadota bacterium | reverse complement strand
AAAACAGCGCTTTTAATAAAGAGTCCCCAAAAATACCAAGTGGAGGAAGAATGTCCAAGAAAGTCGAAAAAGACCGAGTGGGCATGATCATCCGGGAGGAAGACACGCCCGAGAAGATGGAGGTTGAAGTAACCGAAGTCAAAGCACCGGGTGACGATACATCTCCCGTATTGATCTACTATAACTGGTGCAAGAAATGCGGGATCTGCGTCGCCTTTTGCCCCACCGGTTGTCTGGGCAGGAAAGCCGATGGCTCGCCCTTTGTCGAACAACCCGAAAAGTGCATCCATTGCGAGACCTGTGACCGTTTGTGTCCGGATTTTGCGATCACCGGTGCCAAGAACAGATAAGGAGTGCACAGTGGCTACGAAGAAACTGAAAAGTACCGAATACCTCAAGTCGCTTGTCAAGACCGAGCCCGCGCCGGAAGAGAAACACCGCATTGCCCTATTACAGGGAAATCAGGCAGTTGCCTATGGTGCAATGGATGCCGGAGTGAATTTCTTTGCCGGTTATCCGATCACGCCATCCACCGAGATTGCCGAGATCCTGTCGGAAGAACTGCCCAAGCGAGGTGGTGTCTATGTCCAGATGGAAGACGAGATTGCCAGCATTTGTGCCATTACCGGAGCTTCCTTGACGGGTGCCAAAGCGCTTACTGCGACCAGCGGTCCCGGCTTTTCCCTGATGCAGGAAGGCATCGGATATGCCAAGATCACCGAAACGCCCTGCGTCGTGGTCAACGTCCAACGCATGGGACCCAGCACCGGTATGCCGACCAGCCCAGCCCAAGGTGACATCATGCAAGCCAAATGGGGCTCACATGGCGATTCGCCAGCCATCGTGCTCTATCCCGATTCCGTGCGCGAAAGTTATGAGCTCACCATCCGTGCCGTGAACCTGAGCGAGAAATACCGCACCTGCGTAATTCTGCTCCTGGACGAAGTGATCGGGCACATGCGCGAAGCCGTGACTTTGCCTGATCTGGCAAACGTCCGTGTGATCTCACGCATCAAACCCACCGTTCCGCCGCATTGGTACAAGCACTACGATGAGAACCAGAAGTATCTCTCTCCGCTGGCCAGTTATGGCGAGGGCTACCGCTTTCACGTTACCGGTCTGACGCACGACTCCCATGGCTTCCCCACCAACAAACCCTCCGAAGCACATGAGATGATGGAACGTCTGCGCAAGAAGATCACGCACAACATCCGCGACCTCGTCCAGATCGAGAGCCGCGAGATGGAAGATGCCAAGATCGCCATTTTTGCCGCTGGTATCATGTCCCGTGCCGCCAAACAAGCCGTGGCTCAAGCCCGTGCCGAAGGCATCCCGGTCGGCATCCTCCGTCCTCTCACCATCTGGCCCTTCCCGGATGACGCCGTTCGCAAGATGCTGCGAAACGTGGACACGGTGATCGTCCCGGAACTCAATCAGGGACAACTCATCCATGAAATCAGACGCCTCACCAAGGACAAGAGCGACGGCGACCTGATCTCCATGCAACGCTGCGACGGAGCGTTGATCACTCCCAATGAAATCCTGCGCAAGATCAAAGAGGTGCACTGATGGAAAACATCCCACAAAAGATCATCCACGAATATCTGCGGCACGACAAGAAATTCCCGCATGTCTGGTGTGCCGGATGCAGTAACGGCATCGTCCTCGGTGCCATTATCCGCGCCATTGCCAAGATGAATATTGACCGCAACGACATCGTCATGGTCTCCGGTATCGGTTGTTCCTCGCGTATGCCCGTTTACGTTGACTTCAATACACTGCACACCCTGCATGGACGTCCCATCGCCTATGCCACCGGCGTCAAACTCTTCAAACCCCATCTCAAGGTCATCGTGGTCACCGGCGACGGTGATTGCACCGCCATCGGCGGCAATCACTTCATCCATGCCGCCCGGCGCAACATCGACCTGACCGTCATCCTGATCAACAACAACATCTACGGTATGACCGGTGGCCAGGCTTCTCCCACCACGCCACACATGGCGATAGCCACCACCACACCCTATGGCAATATCGAACCGGACTTCAACATCTGCAACCTCGCCATCGGCGCCGGCGCCAGCTTCGTTGCCCGCACCACGGCTTTCCACACCAATGAAGTTCAGAATTATGTCCGTGACGCTATCGAGCATCCGGGCTTTTCCCTGATCGAGGTCGTCAGTTCCTGTCCCGTGATCTACGGACGCTTAAATAAAAAGGGCGGACCGGCGGAGATGCTGAAACACATGCGGGATGAATCCATACCACTGACCGCGGTGGACAAGCTTCCCAAGGAAAAGGTGGAGGGCAAGATCGTCCGGGGCATCATCAAACGCGTGATCGAACCCGAATTCTGTGCCGAATATGCCAAGCTCTGTGAACGCGTCCAGGCAATGGGAGGTGAATAATGGCAAAACCTTATGAGATCCGGCTTTCCGGCAGTGGCGGGCAGGGATTGATCCTCGCCGGCATCATCCTTGCCAAAGCAGCCGTTTATGACAAACGCCGCGTCACCCAGACCCAGAGCTATGGACCCGAATCTCGGGGCGGATATTCCCGTGCCGATGTCATTGTTGGCGATAGCGAGATCTACTTCCCGGAGGCGACGCAGTTTGATTGTTTGCTTGCCCTCACGCAGGAGGCATGCGATGTCTATCTCTTTGACCTCAAGGATGATGGCATCCTCATCATCGACACCACCTACGTCAAAAACCTGTCCATGACCGCTGAGAACACCTTTGAGATCCCCTTCACCGAAGTGGTCATCAAAGAACTCGGCAGCCCGATCACCGCCAATATCTGTTCCCTGGCGTTCCTCGTCAAAGTTACCGGCGTGGTCAAGACCGAATCGCTGAAAAAAGCCATTGCCGATTCCGTCAAACCTGCCTTCGTGGATCTGAACTACAAAGCCATGGAACTTGGCTTCCAATTGGCAGATCTGCATCTCAAATAAGAAGCGATGATGATGAAGCATATCAGTCATATCGGGATCGCCGTCAGTGACCTCGATGCCGGTATCGCCCTCTATCAGAAGCTGGGTTTCACACTTGAGGCGATCGAGGAAGTCCCGTCACAAAAGGTAAAGGTCGCCTTCTTCCCCTGTGGAAACACACGTCTGGAACTGCTGGCGCCGACCTCTGAGGACAGCCCAATTGCCAAATTCATCGAAAAACGCGGCGAAGGAATCCAGCACCTCGCCTTTGCCGTCGATGACCTCCCCGCCTCGCTCACCGAGATGGAGGAGCAGGGCGTCCAATTGATCGATAAAGAACCGCGTCCCGGCGCTCACGGCGCTCAGATCGCCTTCCTGCATCCCCGCTCCACCGGCGGCGTCCTCATCGAACTCTGCCGCGAGAAGGATGGAGGACACTAATCCCGACCAGCAATTGCTAAATCCATATAAGTAAACATGTTATAACGAAAAGGCGTTCATCCGAACGCCTTTTCTCAGCTTGATCCGTACTTGATTGAGACAGCCAGTTTTATGCCAGGTTGCTCTCGAGATACTCTCGAGTACTCGAGACGAACTCGAGAGCAACCTGCTCTAAAAGCAAGCGAATCAAGCAAGAAGGATGCTGGCAAAGAAATCTCAATGATTTGAGCGGGAAGACTTATTCTGTTTTCCTGGGTGATAACAAGCCCTCACTTGATCCCCAAAAGCAGACGCTCATGCGATTATCTGCTTAAAAATCTTAACGGATAGCCAAGCTCATCTTTGACAGTTGTTCGGAAAATCGAAGAAAATCATGTCTATTTTTCAAGTACTTACGGAGTCTAACCCTGTAAAGTTGCCATATTTGTTGTGCCATAAAATTATAATTCTTGACAGGAATAAGCCTATAAATATAGTGATACCAGATTATGATGTTATGGTAGTATCATGTATGTAAGAAAGAAAAAACAAGGTGAT
>VGPI01000181.1 GCA_016875595.1 Candidatus Cloacimonadota bacterium | reverse complement strand
TATCGGGGTGTGCTTTTAATCGGCGCTTGGAATGAAAGGTGTGCAGGGGTTCCGCTGCGCTACCCACCCTGCCTGGGATGGTGTCGCCCCTCCGGGGCTTGGTATTTGGGTGCCGGTTACTGGTGTGCAGGGGTTCCGCTGCGCTACCCACCCTGCCTGGGATGGTGTCGCCCCTCCGGGGCTAAGTAGGGGCGCTTTCCCTCCGGGGCTAAGTAGGGGCGCTTTCCCTCCGGGGCTAAGTAGGGGCGCTTTCCCTCCGGGGCTAAGTAGGGGCGCTTTCCTTCCGGGGCTAAGTACCGTCTCATTGTAGGGGCGCTTTCCCTCAGCGCCCCAATGGGAATACATCATAGCGGGTATGGTGAGAGGTCGCTTCAGGAGAGCGCCCCAGGATAGGTCGCTGAAGACAGCGTTTCTACGACTGAAACCCCGATCATTTATGTATGCGCTTCCCAAGGTCATCCTATAGAAAGCACAACGGTCTTTAATCAAGGATAGATCCTATAGATCATTCTGGGGAAGGGGATCGTTTCGCGGATATGATGGATTCCGCTCATCCAGGTGATCAGCCGTTCCAGACCGATGCCAAATCCACTATGTGGAACAGAGCCGTATTTCCTGAGGTCAAGAAACCACTGATATGGTTCGATTGGCATGTTTTCCGCTTTCATCCTGGACAGCAGGAGGTCGTGATCATCCTCGCGTTGGGAACCGCCGATGATCTCGCCAAAACCTTCCGGTGCGAGCAGGTCATTTCCCAGGACAAGATCGGGGTTGGCGGGGTCACGTTTCATGTAGAACGCTTTGATCTCTTTGGGCCAGCGCTCTACAAAGACGGGCACATCAGAGTCCGCGGTGAGCGTTACCTCGTCCTGTGCTCCGAGGTCGCCATGCCTGGTGATCCCGGACCCTTTTGCCTGAAGGAATGCCACTGCCTCGGCGTGGGTCATGCGTTTGAATGGCGCATCCGCCCGTCTCAGACGTTCGGTGTCGCGTTCCAGTATCTTCAGCTCAGAAGCGCATTTGTCCAATACGGTTCTGATCACGTAGCGGATTAGTCCTTCCTGGATCTGCATATTTTCGTCATGCTCCACGTAAGCTGCTTCGGCGTCCATCATCCAAAATTCCGTGAGGTGTTTGCGGGTCTTGGATCGCTCGGCACGGAAAACGGGACCGAAATCATAGACCCGTCCCAAACTCATAATCCCGGTCTCCAGGTACAATTGACCGGACTGGGAGAGATATGCCTTGCCCTCGTCAAAGTAGTCCAGCTCAAAGAGCGTGGTGGTACCCTCACAGGCATTGGGCGTCAGGATCGGGGAATCAAAACGGAAAAATCCATGGTCATTGAGATAGTTGCAGATGGCAAAGTAAACAGCATGACGCAGGCGCAGGATTGCCCATTGCTTGGAGGAGCGGAGCCAGAGATGGCGGTTGGAAAGCAGGAAGTCCGGTCCATGCTCTTTCTTGCCGATCGGGTATTCATCAGCGTATTGAACTACTTCAATGCCAGTGATGCTGATCTCGTAACTGCCTGTCAGTTTCTGATGCTGCTTGGGGATACCGGTGATGATGAGGGATGACTCCAGAGTGAGGCGTTTTGCCTGCTCAAACAGGTCATCGCCCAAATCGGGCTTGAATGCCACTGCCTGGACTTCTCCGCTCCCATCCCGGAAGATGATGAAGAGGAGTTTGCCACTGTGACGGATGTTCCTTACCCAGCCCTTGAGCCGGATCTCCTTGCCCAGATGGGCAGGTATGTCTTTTACACAAGTGTCGGTCATTGATCGCTCCGTTAGATGTGTGTCTGGTCTTGATTTTGGATGCGCTGTATGATCTCCAGAGCCACTTGCAGAGCACGCATTCCTGCGGTGCCGTCCACTACTGGTCTGCTACCCTGGTTGAGGCAATTGACAAATGACTCGAGTTCGGTGCTCAGGGCATCCTTGGGGCTGTCTGCCACGTCATATTCGGTCTTGTCAACCAGCTGCTCCGGCTTGATCCCGGTATTACCCATCATGAGCAAAGGCAGGAGACGGGCGATATCAGCCGATCTCTTAATAACAGTGGCGTGTTTGGTCTGGAAATCAAGCGAAATGTATTTATCGCGTTGGAAGATGCGCAGTTTGCGTTCCTGCTTGAGAGCCACGCGACTGGAGGTGACGTTGGCGATGGCACCATTGGCGAACTGGAGACGGGCATTGGCGATATCGATGCTGGAGGTAAAGATCCCCACGCCATTGGCCCGGATCTCCGTGATCGGGCTTTTGATAAAGCTCAGGACGAGGTCGATGTCATGAATCATCAGATCAAGTACGACGGGCACATCAGTACCGCGGTGTTGAAAAGATGATATCCGGTGCGATTCGATGAACATCGGGTCTTTGATCTCGCGCTCCACTTCCAGGATTACCGGATTGTAGCGCTCGATATGTCCCACCTGGATGATCAGTCCCTTCTGTTCGGCGATGGCGACCAGTTCTTCCGCTTCCTTGAGTTCCGAGGTGATCGGTTTCTCGAGAAATACATGCTTACCGGCCTGAAGAGCGGTCTTGGCGAGGGCATAATGCCAGGTGGTCGTAGCGGCGATGTCGATGGCATCGATATCCGTCAACAGATCTTCGTAAGTGGGATAACTCTTTACGCCCAGTGCTTCCGAGATCTGAGCGGCACGATCAGGATTGCGGTCGTGAATGCCCTTGAGCTCGCAACCCTGGATACTCAGGAACTTCCGGGCATGATGCTGTCCCAGATGACCGACGCCAACTACCCCGATGCGGATCATATACCTATGCTCCCAGTTTTACCTTGAGTTTGTCGATCATATCAGCCGTCATCGTCTCCAGATCATATTCCGGTTCCCAGTCCCATTCTTCCCGGGCAGCACTGTCGTCCATCTGGTTGGGCCAGCTATTGGCGATGGATTGCTTGATGGGATCAATACTGTATTCGATGCGGAAATCAGGGATATGTTTACGAATGGCAGCAGCGATCATCTCCGGCTCAAAACTCATGGCGGAGACGTTGAAGCAATTGCGATGTACCAGACGGGATGGATCGGCTTCCATGATCTGAACCGCCGCTTTGAGCGCATCGGGCATATACATCATGTCGAGGAAAGTGCCCGGACTGAGGTTGCAGACGAAAGAACCCTTGCTCAGGGCGGCATAGTAAATCTCCACAGCATAATCGGTGGTACCGCCGCCGGGGAGCGTCACATTGGAGATGATGCCGGGATAGCGCAAGCCACGGGCATCCACACCATATTTGAGGTGATAATAGTCGCTCAACATCTCGGCAGTCACCTTGGAGATGCCATAAATAGTGGATGGACGCATTACGGTGTCCTGAGGGGTGTTGTCCGGAGGGGTAGTGTGACCGAATGCACCGATGGAACTTGGAGTAAAGACTGCGCCTTTGATCTCCCTGGCGATCTCGAGGGAATTGATCTGACTCCCCATATTGATGTTCCATGCCCACATCGGATCGGCTTCACCCCGTGCCGATAACACAGCCACCAGATTGTAAACAGCATCCACATGGTGCTTGCGAACCAAGTCATACATCGCCACCCTATCCAAAGCGTTCAGGATGGCATAAGGACCGCTCCCGCTGAGCATGGGGTTGTCAACGATATCGCTTGCAATTACATTATTCTCACCGTATATGCCACGAAGATAGGGTACCAGTTCCGAACCGATCTGTCCGGCTGCTCCGATCACTAAGATATTTCTCATTAACAGGACTCCATATCTGATTTTTTCCCTTAATTCTGAATAGAGCGCTCTTGTCAAACGAATTATACAAAAGCCGGTGTAGGTAGTCGTGGAAGCTCTTGGAATGTGAACATTCAACGTCCAACGTAGTACATATTTTTATAATCTCACCCTGTCTTTTTGTGGTTGGTCACTTGCCA
>VGPI01000180.1 GCA_016875595.1 Candidatus Cloacimonadota bacterium | reverse complement strand
CATCTGTTCCAGTTTATACAGATCCAGCCGCAAGGTCGCCGAACTGACCTGCGTCAGATGTTTTTCATTCAGCGTCAGCGACGAGACCGGCTCATTCGACCAGATGTATTCGTCCACCAGCGCCCTGAGCGTGTCATTCAGTCGCAATTGGTTCTTCTTCATTGTCATCCTTTTTTTTAGCAATCTCAACCTCATTCTGCTAATCTATGGACAATATAAGCAAGACGGGAAAATTGTCAATCAAAATGTGTGACTGCTAAAAACCGAAGCAGCACCCGGAGCAGAAAGGCGAATCAGGTCAGTTCAAGACCGGCTGAAATCCGGTTCTGGTCAATGATCCGAACGCAAATGACGCTGATCGAAACGGATAGATTATGATAATGACAGGAAGATCATAAGAATTATGTATGGCGTGATCAACTGATCCATGCTCAATCCTCATTTTCAATTATCAGTTTTCCCCATACTCCCCGTGAAACAGACAAGCACAACCACTAACGTGCTGTCAACTATCATTATATCACTGCCATCCACTCAATCGCAACTCTCATAATCACATACCGCAATTATCCCGCTCCCTCCTTGCTTGATTACCTGAGTATAACCTTAGTATAACCTTACGGTCGTAAGGTTATACTAAGGTTATACTCAGGTAATCAAGCAGGGAGGAAACTCCAGGTCACTTTGAAAAAAGAACCTGACGCGGAAACAAAGTTGAATATCAATGCAATCGGTCGTATGGCCATTTATAGAGTGTAGAAACGAGGATAGTGAGAAAGTCCTCAAACAACCTGACCACGAGAAGCAATGAGTTGGAATTTACACCAACATTTGGGACTCAACCATTTGTCCACCTATAAGGGTTAGGTCTTTGAATAAGCACATAGTGTATTAAAGTGAAAGAAGATGGTGAAACTGCTTGATGCACGGGGCAGAACCAGTGCAGGGGGATCAGATCAAACCCCAGCGCCGACGC
Organism: Candidatus Cloacimonadota bacterium; assembly: GCA_016875595.1. Lineage (GTDB taxonomy): Bacteria > Cloacimonadota > Cloacimonadia > Cloacimonadales > Cloacimonadaceae > VGPI01. The sequence continues at coordinate 2,975 of VGPI01000180.1, read as the reverse complement.
AGGAAAAGCTCCAGGCAGAAGATGAGAATAAAGGCGGCGAGGAAATACCAGTAGCGATAGATATGCAGTTCGTTACGCCGGATGGTGATCTCGGGCTGGACAGCGGGAACGGTGAAGGATGCGGCATCCGGTAGCTTGATCAGGCGTCCGCCGGTCTCATGGGCGATCCAGGACAGCAGCGGCAGGTTAAAGTCGAAATCCCGGTCTTCCAGGGAGGAATCACTGATGTGGAATCTGCCGGTGCTTTGTTCTCCGGTGTCGCGGTCGGTGATGGAAAAGCGGTAGTTGCCGGGTTTGTTGATGGTGGTGTCGATGCGGAAGTCGCTGCCATCCACGGTCATGAAGTCCTCAAATACGGTATCGTCCTGCTCATCGGTGATCTTGAGCCGGGGATTGGAGTCTAGGCGGGAGCGGCGGATCTCGTCATCGGAACGGAGCCGGATGCTGACCGGTTCACCGAGGAAATAGCTGCTCTGATGGATGGGAGTGAACCTGTGCTGTGCCTGATTGCCCAGCCAGGTGACCAGGTTGGTGAACAAGCGGGAATAGGCATCGCCGGGCACCTGCATCTGCCAGCGCCAGAGATTGAGGATCCCGATGCCGATACAGCGGTTGCCGGAAGTTTCGATCAGGGCAATCGCCGGGCTCTGCTGGGGATTGTTGAGAGTGGCGATAATGCTGGTGCCGGCTCTGGCGGTTACATAGTGATAATCCACGGGCGGGATTTTGGCGATCTCCTCATCCGGCAGGTCAAACATCGGCAGGCGGCGGGCTTCCGGTAACAACTGAACAAATCCCTGATAGGAACTGGAGACGTTGGAACGCTGAAGGGGATTGATGCGGGCAAGAGCGTCGATCGGCGCACCCTGATAGAGGATGCCGATGCCACGGTGATTCAACGCCACGATCCGATCCGCCAGAAGGGGTGAGGGATTCAATGCGCCGTTGTTGATGATCAGGATTGCGGTCAGTCCGGTTTCGGACAGCTCACCCTTTTCCTCTGAGCCCAAATAGAGCCGTTGATTGCGGATGGAATAGTGTTCCACCAGCCAGCGGGGATTGCGGTTGAGGGCATCGATGATGTATTTGTTGTCCCAGCCGGGTTTATCGCTGATGATGGCGATGCGCTCCTTTTCCGCCAGAACTTCGATGGCACCGGGGTGGACGTTGTTGTTCAAGCTGCGTTCATTCAATCCCGGAGCGGAGACCTCCACCTGATAGGTATAGAATCCGGTCTGGGAGAAGCGGGGGACAAAACTGAGCGAATGGGTGCTGCTGTCCAGGATGGTCAGCGGTTTTTGTTCCGCTTCCCTGCCATTGATGCGGAGCGTTACTTGCGCCCGTCCGGTCCAGTTCATGGCTGCCAGGTCCACGGCGATCATCGCCGGTTCATTGCGGTAGGCAAAGCGGGGACTACGTACCGCGGAGACAGCCAGGTCGGCTATGTTTACGCCGGTGGTATCGGTGAGCACGGTAAAGGGAATGTTGAACTGGGTGACGAGGGCGAGATTCTCGTCCCTGAACCAGCCATCGGAGGCGAGGACGATGCCGGTAACGCGGCTCAGATCCTGTTTTTGGGCAATTTGCTCCAGCGTCAGACCGAGCCGGGTGGACTGATCTCCTCCCGCCAAGCCATCGGCAAAATCAACGGGAAGTACTTGGTAACCGGCGCGGGTATATGCCTCCGAGACCTGTTTCCAGGCGGGATTGATCCGCTGATCCTTGGGACCGGAGCTGCCGCTGAGAGTCATACTGCGGGAAGTATCGCGCAGGATGATCACTTGCGGGATGAATTTGTCCTCACTCCAGAAATGGAGAATGGGGCTGATGAGTAGAACAAGGATGCAAAATACGGAGATGGTGCGTAAAAAGATCATCAGCGCACGCCTGCCACCGGTGAGGGCTGGCTGGGTGCGGTAATAGAGCAAAGCGGAGAGGATCCCCGCGATCAGGAGCATTATCAGGTAACGAATCATGAGCGCAAAACACCAGCCGGGGTTATTTTGTCAACCATCTCCTGAACGGATTGGGAGATGTGGCTTGCTTTTCTCCTCAAATACGGATGCTCATATAGGTGGAAAGAGCGATGCCCTGGGACTTCGTTCCCGGCAGGATGGCTTTGAAGCTCTGGAAGCCGACGCCAAATTCACCGATCCTGGTCTTGAGTCCCAAGCCGTAGGACAAGCGCCAGGGGTAGTCGCTATTGCCAAAGGCGATACCGATCTGGAAGGGGATGTGCCGGGCGGCGTAGAGCTGGGCTCCCAGCGCCAATCTGCCTTTGTTTTCCGTAACTGCTGATCTGCCCGTGCCCTGGATCCAATCCGCGGAGATCTCAATGTCGTTGAGGTTGTACATCAGACCGATCCGCCATTCGGGATTGAACTTCGTAGTGAAGGAACTTACAGAATTGGTGGTGATATTTTCGAAGTAAAAATCCTCATTGATATTGGCGACATAAATGCTGTCGACAGAATAATGAAAGGAGCGTTCTTCGGCGATGAGCCCCCAATTGATAAACCCGAACAAATTATCCAGAGTGACGCCGGCATGCAGCCCGGGCAACGGTTCGGTCGCCATGGCGATCATGGATTTGAACCCGGCGCCGACTACTCCGCTACGGAGCTTGAAGCTCTGGTCAAAGGCGAGACCATCGAGGCTGGTAGTCAAACTGCCGCTATAGTCACGGCTCTGGATATGATGGAGACCACCGAGAATGCTACCGGAAACGCCAAATCGGGTAGGTGGCATCCCTTCAAACAACTCGGGCAGTTCCAGATTGCCATAAGCCAGGGTAAAATCCATGAAGGATATGCTGCTGAGGTTGTTGTTCTCGTCATGAAAAGTATAGGATTCATCTTCATTGCCATCGAGCAGCAGGCGCAGATATTTCTTGGATATGCACAGGCGGTTGTAAGAAGTGAGCGAGCTGGCGATCCCGACGTTGCCGACGGTGGTGGCAAAGATACCGACGTGAC
>VGPI01000179.1 GCA_016875595.1 Candidatus Cloacimonadota bacterium | reverse complement strand
GCTGAAGGAAAGCGCCCCTACGAGTTTCTCTCATGTTCGTTTTCAGTAGTATCGGTCTTGCGGAGGGGCGCTGAAGGGAAGCACCCCTGCGAATCTGTCGCGTGACTTTTCTCAGCTGCTGTACCGGACAGGAAAAAGGATGCACTTTGCCATCTGTGACTATAAACAAAAGTCCACAGGCGGCAAAATACATCCCGTCAGCTGATATCACTGAACCGTTGGAAAGCGCTGATCCCGTCTGATCTCCGTGGATGGGAGAGCAGTTTCCGCCTGGGGTATCCTATTCTGAAATCGCCTGCGTGGGGCAAGTGCCGATACAGGCACCACAGTCAATGCAGATATCCGCATCGCAGACCGCTTTGTCATTAACCATGGATAAAGCGCCGACGGGACAATCGCCGACACAAGCCGTGCAACCGATACAGGTTTCTTTGTCGATCTTAACTGCCATTTTATTACTCCTTTGAGTTACTGGTCTTACTATTTTCCAGCCCTCTGAACAGTCAAGCAAAATCGTGTCGATTTCCAAGCAGACTGCCGTTGAAGTCGCTTGTCCGTTGAATCATGATGCCTCTTCTCAGAAATATCGCTCCCTACCCGCCCCCTCCGATAAGCCAAAATCAACAGCACGTTCTTTTTCACTGACTATTCACCTGACCTGAAAACCACAGGAAAAATCGGGGAGTGAGGTTTTGCCCCGCCAACCGTGATCTGGCGGGAATTGAATGGCTGACAGAATGTCCCTCATAAGAACTGACAAGGACACTTTCCCAATATTGTCGGCACTATCGCTGCCGTCACATGCATACATCCCTCCAATCGGAATGCGCCATCTTCCTCCTTGCTTGATTACCTTAGTATAACCTTAGTATAACCTTACGGTCGTAAGGTTATACTAAGGTTATACTAAGGTAATCAAGCAAGGAACCGGCAAGCTCCGCTTATGCTTCGAACCAAAGGTGATAGGGCGAAATTCCATCAATCAGAAGGTAGGCAAGAAAGGACTAATCAACAAAATGCTGATTCTGGCACTTTATGCTGACCCATCTCCCCAGATCATGCACGGTGTTCAGGAGGATATCAGGAGAACGCTGGATCGAAAAAAAACAGCGAAAATGAATGGAACATGGAACATTTATCTTGACACTGGGAACAAACTGAATCCCTTGATCCGCAGGAGTGATAAACTCACAAATGCATTTGTGAATCCAGAAGAGAATTAATGCGAGATCCTGATCAAGGAGGATAAAATGAGAAGGACAGTTATTATAGTTCTTGCGATAGCTTTTGTACAAATTCTATGGGGGCAATATACCAATCCCATGCCGCGGACGCTTCCCCATACTCAGGGTTTTGATATTTCTCATTCGTCTAACGCCTATCCATCCGGATGGGTTGGTTGGATGAAATGGGGGGGGAGCGTCTATTCAGTACCCCTGAATGATGCTCAAATGATCACAAACAGTGATGCCTCCAATGCTACGACGGGGGTGCATAACTACAATGGTAAGATCGGCTGGCTGGGCGAAGCATACACTCTGGCTATGGCGGTAGATTCCCAGAATAAGCGGAATATCTCGGTCAGTTTTGATGTGATGACCATTCGCAACCCCTATAATACGGCGGGAGGAAACACCCGGATCTGTGATGTATTGTTACAATATCGCCTGGGAACGGGCGACCCGTTCACCACGGTGGCAAATGTGTATCAGAATGGTACAGAGATAAACCTGTGGGGCACGTTGCCACTGAACCAGCAAAATCGCACCGTCACCCTTCCCGCCCAATGTGACAACATCAGTTACCTGCAGATCAGATGGGTCTCCACTTCCGGTACCGGCAGCGGAGATCGTCCCAGTTTTGCCATCGATAATGTGGTCATAAGCGGAGAAGAGATACCACCTTCAGTTTTGATCATCAGTCAGACGTCCTTAGATTACGAAAGCAAGGTTCTGCATACGATCACCGATCAGATCGTCCGGATCACCAATAACCGGGCATATCCCACATCATTGACTGGGATCGAGCTCTCGTCAACATCCTCCGTAGCCTTCAGCATCCACGATACTTCAGCAGTCATACGGAATATTGATCTTGAACCCGGCGAATATATCGACGTGACCCTGCGATTCAAACCGACCACCCTCGGTGATCATACCGGTCAGCTCAGGATCCTGGAGGTTTCGGAACCGCCCCAAACGGTAGATCTTTCGGGCACAGGAGTAGCACCGGTGAATGTGAACTTCGTCCTGTCGGATCTATCGGTTGATTTCGGTGACATTATCCTATTTGAAGAAACCTCCCATACCATCAGCATCACCAATAGCGGTAGCGATCCAGGCGAGATCAACATTGCCCTCTTGGACGGGGATTCGGAATTTTATTTTGCTGATCCATTTACCCTGCCGCAGGTGATCTATCCGCTTCAAACCTGGTCATTTGACATTGGATACATGCCGGAAACGCCGGGTCCAAACAACGGCATGCTGCACCTGAGTGGTTCGCTGAGCTTTGACGCGGACATACCTTTGTCCGGCAATGGAACGGAGGAGCCACATCCAACCATTATCCTTGCTCCCGACACGATCGGAAAGACCATGCAGGAGCAGAGCGTCTCCGCTGAAGTCATCATGATCCTGAATACCGGTACGGCACCATTGGACATAGTCATTGATACCGATGACATCAAACCATGGCTGAGTTTGGATCGATTGGAGGGGACCGTTCCCGCTGGCGGATCTATTCCCATCGTACTGTCATTCAACACCTTTGGCGTAGCTCCCAGCCCCCCGGGTGGTTATACTGATGATTACATATCGCAGTTCACGGTCAATAGCAATGATCCCACCAACCCCGCGGTTAACGCGACAATTAACCTGACGGTCACTGCAATGCCGGTATTCGTGGATTTCAGCGCTACCCCGACAGACGGGATCTGTCCGTTGGCTGTGTCTTTTACCGATCTCTCCCGGCTTGGCGGTAATATGGCTACAGCCACCATCACCGGCTGGCGCTGGGATTTTCAGGATGACGGCAGCATCGACAGTTATGTCCAAAATCCAGTTTATACATATAATATGCCCGGACTTTATACGGTCAAACTGACTATCCTGACCAGCACGGGTGGAGTTTATTCCGAAATAAAGACGGATCATATCGAAGCAAGCAATCATCCGCCCGTAGTGGTCGGCTCATTGGACACAGTCGATATGACAGAGGATTCCACCTGGGGTCCATATTCAGCAGCGGCGATTTTCTTCGACCCGGACGGGCACCCGCTCAGCTTTACCGGAGAGGATAGCGATAATGTATTTATTTCATTCACCGGCAGTAATTTTACCCTATCCCCGACGGCAAACTGGAGCGGAACGGAAACGATCTCGCTGACCGCTTCCGATCCCCATAAGGGAGTGTGCACTCATACCATAACCGTGAACGTAGCGGCCGTGAATGACCCACCGATCATTGAGATGCCAGATAGCCTTTATTTTATTCGTAATTCGCATTTGACGGTAGATTTCGGTGATTACATCAACGATCCCGACAACCCGGACAATCAGATATCCATCCAGATCATGAGCATGGGCGTGGCGCCAATATTGAACGTGGTCTATCAGGCTAATGAGCCGGGGGCTTTGTCGGCGGTCTTTGGTGCGCCATTGGATTGGTTTGGCACTGAGATGTTTGAAGTGACCGCCAACGACCACATGAGACGGGCGGTCTATACCAAACAGTTTACGATGGTGGTTCTGGAGTATTTCACGGTGGATATCGGCACCGATGTCTCCAATGACATTGCTGCAACGGTCTATCAATATACCGGGCAGACGGTCAATTTCCGTGACAAGACGCTGGGTAATCCGGATTGGTTCCAGTGGAGTTTTGGTGACGGCAATACCTCTGGTGTCCAGAATCCTTCACATGCCTATCTGGCATCGGGAACTTACACTGTATCGCTTACTCTCCGTAATCAGGAAGCCGGGATGCAA